>NZ_JAAGMD010000121.1 GCF_010548465.1 Streptomyces sp. SID14436
CGCTGGACGTGCCGGTGGCGCACCTGGCGCTGGCGTACCTGGCGGCGACGGTGGCGGTCGCGCTGGTCCCCACGCCGGGCGGCCTGGGGTCGGTGGAGGCGGCGCTCGTGGTGGCCCTGGTGGCGGTGGGCGGGGCCGCCGCGGTGGCCACGGCGGTGGTGCTGACCTTCCGGGTGATCACCGTGTGGCTGCCGCTGCTGCCGGGCGCGCTGACGCTCGGCGTGCTGGTGCGGTCGAAGGTGATCTGAGCCGCACGGGGCCGTCCCGGCAGCCGGGCGGGGCGGCCGGGCGGTCAAACCGGAGCCCGCCGGAAGGTCCGGCCGGGCGGTCAAACCGGAGCCCGCCGGAAGGTCCGGCCGGGCGGTCCGCCCCGGCGCGGCTCGATCGCGCCGGGTTCCGTGCGAACTCCCCTTGCGGATACGGCAGGATGAGCGATCGTGCCGGTCACGGGCCAGCCGTCCCGCGCCCCGGCACTCCCCGCCGGACTCTCCGGGGCCTCCCGGAATCCCGAACAGGTGAACACACGTGACACATCTTCATATACCGCCGTCGGCCCGCGCGTCCGCCGGAGCGGTGCGGTGACCCGCGCCCTCACCGTCGACGACCTGCTGTACGCGGGCATCGCCCTGGCGGGCGGTCTGCTGGCGGCCTTCCTGCTGCGGCTGCTGCTGCGCCGGCTGGCGCGGCTCGCCGAGCGCACCGCCTGGCGCGGGGACGACGTCCTCGTGGACGCGCTGCACATGATCGCGCCCTGGGCGGCCATCGCGGGCGGCGCCGCCTCCGCCGCGGCGGCCCTGCCGCTGACCCGCACCGTGCAGCACAGCGTCAACCAGGTGCTGACCCTGCTGGTGATCTTCGCCGCGACGGTGTCGGCGGCCCGCGTGGTGGCCGGGCTGGTGCGGTCGGTCACCCAGTCCCGCTCCGGGGTCGCCGGGTCGGCCACGATCTTCATGAACATCACCCGGATCCTGGTCCTCGCGATCGGCTTCCTGGTGGCCCTGCAGACCCTGGGCATCTCGATCGCGCCGCTGCTCACCGCCCTCGGTGTCGGCGGTCTGGCGGTCGCCCTCGCCCTGCAGGACACGCTCGCCAACCTGTTCGCGGGCATCCACATCCTCGCCTCCAAGACCGTGCAGCCCGGCGACTACATCCGGCTGAGCAGCGGCGAGGAGGGCTACGTGGAGGACATCAACTGGCGGCAGACGACCGTGCGGGAGCTGTCCAACAACCTGGTGGTCATCCCGAACGGGCAGCTCGCGAAGACGAACATGACCAACTACATGCGGCCCGAGCAGAAACTGACCATCCTGGTGCAGGCCGGGGTGTCCTACGACAGCGACCTCGAACACGTCGAGCGGGTCACCAAGGAGGTCGTCGCCGACGTGATGACCGGGATCACCGGCGCGGTGCCCGAGCACGACCCGGCGGTGCGCTTCCACACCTTCGGCGACTCGCGGATCGGCTTCACGATCATCCTGGGCGTCGGCGAGTTCAGCGACCAGTACCGGATCAAGCACGAGTTCATCAAGCGCCTGCACCGGCGCTACCGCGAGGAGGGCATCCGCATCCCGTCCCCGGCGCGGACCGTGGCGATCCAGCAGGGTACGGTCATGATCCCGCAGCAGCGCGAGCCGGAGCACGCCCCCGACGACATGACGCTGACCAGGCCGGTCTGAGGCCCGCCCGGACGGCCCCCGCCACGTCGGCCACGCCGCGTGGCGGGCGGTCGCCCGGGGCGCGGCGCGGACCCCTGTCGAGTCCTGGGCGCTCACAAGATATCTTGATGTCGAGCAATGTTGCAGACGTGGAGCGGAGCACCCGGTGACTGACTCGACCATCATCTATACGCACACTGACGAGGCCCCGGCCCTCGCGACGTATTCCTTCCTGCCGGTGGTCCGGGCGTACGCCTCTCAGGCGGGTGTCGCCGTGGAGACGCGCGACATCTCGCTGGCCGGCCGCATCATCGCCGTCTTCCCGGAGTACCTGACCGAGGAGCAGCGCATCCCGGACGCTCTCGCCGAGCTCGGTGAGCTGGCCAGGACGCCCGCCGCCAACATCATCAAGCTGCCCAACATCTCGGCGTCGATCCCGCAGCTCAAGGCCGCGATCGCCGAGCTGCAGGGCCAGGGCTACGCGCTGCCGGACTACCCGGACGACCCGAAGACGGACGAGGAGCGCGAGATCCGCGCCCGTTACGACAAGATCAAGGGTTCGGCCGTGAACCCGGTGCTGCGCGAGGGCAACTCCGACCGTCGCGCCCCGGCCTCGGTGAAGAACTACGCCAAGTCGCACCCGCACCGCATGGGCGCCTGGAGCTCCGACTCCAAGACCAATGTGGCGACCATGGGCGAGAACGACTTCCGCTCCACCGAGAAGTCGGCCGTCATCGCCGAGGACGGCGCGCTGCGCATCGAGCTGGTCGGTGACGACGGCACGACCACCGTGCTGCGCGAGTCCGTGCCCGTCCTGAAGGACGAGGTCGTGGACGCCTCCGTGATGCGCGTCGCCGCGCTGCGCGAGTTCCTGACCGCGCAGGTCGCCCGCGCCAAGCAGGAGGGTGTGCTGTTCTCGGTGCACCTGAAGGCGACGATGATGAAGGTCTCCGACCCGATCGTCTTCGGCCACGTGGTGCGCGCCTTCTTCCCGAAGACGTTCGCGCAGTACGGCGAGAAGCTGGCCGCGGCCGGTCTCAGCCCGAACGACGGCCTCGGCGGCATCTACAAGGGCCTGGACGCCCTGCCCGAGGGCGCCGAGATCAAGGCGTCCTTCGACGCCGAGCTGGCCGAGGGCCCTCAGCTGGCCATGGTCGACTCCGACAAGGGCATCACCAACCTGCACGTCCCCTCCGACGTGATCGTGGACGCCTCCATGCCGGCCATGATCCGCACCTCCGGCCACATGTGGGGCCCCGACGGCCAGGAGGCCGACACGCTGGCGGTCCTGCCGGACTCCAGCTACTCCGGCGTCTACCAGGCCGTGATCGACGACTGCCGCGCCAACGGCGCCTTCGACCCGTCCACCATGGGCTCGGTCCCCAACGTGGGCCTGATGGCGCAGAAGGCCGAGGAGTACGGCAGCCACGACAAGACGTTCGAGATCCCCACCACGGGCACCGTCCGCCTCGTCGACCAGGCCGGCAACGTCGTCCTGGAGCAGGCCGTCTCCACCGGTGACATCTTCCGCGCCTGCCAGACCAAGGACGCGCCGATCCGCGACTGGGTGAAGCTGGCCGTGACCCGCGCCCGCGCCACCGGCGACCCGGCCGTGTTCTGGCTGGACGAGGACCGCGCGCACGACGCCAACCTGATCGCCAAGGTGAAGCAGTACCTCACCGAGCACGACACCGAGGGCCTGGACATCCGCATCCTGCCCCCCGTCGAGGCGACCAAGCTGTCGGTGGAGCGCATCCGCCGCGGCGAGAACACCATCTCCGTCACCGGCAACGTGCTGCGCGACTACCTGACCGACCTGTTCCCGATCCTGGAGCTGGGCACCAGCGCCAAGATGCTGTCGGTCGTCCCGCTGATGGCGGGCGGCGGCCTGTTCGAGACCGGCGCGGGCGGCTCCGCCCCGAAGCACGTGCAGCAGCTGGTCAAGGAGAACTACCTGCGCTGGGACTCCCTCGGTGAGTTCTTCGCGCTGGTGCCGTCGCTGGAGCAGTACGCCACGACCACCGGCAACACCCGGGCCAAGGTCCTCGCCGACGCCCTCGACCGCGCCACGGCGACCTTCCTCAACGAGGACAAGTCCCCGACCCGTCGCGTCGGCGGCATCGACAACCGCGGCAGCCACTTCTACCTGTCCCTGTACTGGGCGCAGGAGCTGGCCGCGCAGACCGACGACGCCGACCTGGCGAAGGCGTTCGCGCCGGTCGCCGAGACGCTCGCGGCGAACGAGCAGAAGATCGTCGACGAGCTGATCGCCGTCCAGGGCAAGCCGGCCGACATCGGCGGCTACTACCAGCCCGACCCGGTCAAGGCCGCCGCGGTGATGCGCCCGTCCGCCACGTGGAACGAGGTGCTGGCGTCCCTGAGCAGCTGACGCGGCCCGGCTCCCCGCGAGCCCCGCGCACTCCGCCCCGGCCGGGCTTCCGGCCGGGGCGGAGCCGTGTCCGGGCAGGGGCCCCGGGCCGCCCCGGAGGCCGGGCGCGCCGGGTCCGTGAACAGCTCATGAAGAGACCGCTCACCTAGTGAGATGGCGTCTCATTTTCGCTCCGCTCCTGCCTATCATCGGGCTCGTGACCTGCTGGCAACCCGGCCAGACACGTGTCACTCCACCGGCATGTCGCACCGGAAGCCGACAGCCGCGTCGGCACGTCGTTCCCCCGGCACCCGGTCCGGGGAACACCCGGTGCGCCTCCGCCCCGCCGGAACGTCCGCGGACCCACGAGGCCACGCGTCGCCACTTCCCAGGAGGAGCACCATGAGCCAGTCCACCGAACCCGTCAGCGCCGGTCACACCCCCGAGGCGGCCGCCCCCGCCACCCCGGCCTGGTCCTTCGAGACCAAGCAGGTCCACTCGGGTGCCGAACCCGATCCCACGACCGGCGCCCGGGCCACACCGATCTACCAGACGTCCTCGTTCGCCTTCCGGGACACCCAGCACGCGGCCGACCTGTTCTCGCTGGCCGAGCCGGGCAACATCTACACCCGCATCCACAACCCCACCCAGGACGTTCTCGAGCAGCGCGTGGCCGCCCTCGAGGGCGGGGTGGCGGCGGTGGCGCTGGCCTCCGGGCAGGCCGCCCAGACGCTGGCGATCCTGACCCTCGCCGGCACCGGCGACCACATCGTCTCGTCCGCCTCGCTCTACGGCGGCACGTACAACCTGTTCCGGCACACCCTGCCCAAGTTCGGCATCGAGGTCTCCTTCGTGGAGAACCCCGAGGACACCGAGGCGTGGCGGGCCGCGATCCGGCCGAACACCAAGGCGCTGTTCGCCGAGACGCTGGGCAACCCCCGGGGCAACGTCCTCGACGTGCGCGCCGTCGCCGACGTGGCGCACGCCGCCGGTGTGCCGCTGATCGCGGACAACACGGTGCCCACCCCCTACCTGCTGCGGCCGCTGGAGCACGGCGCGGACGTCGTGGTGCACTCGGCGACCAAGTTCCTCGGCGGGCACGGCACCACGATCGGCGGCGTCGTCGTGGACGGTGGCACCTTCGACTTCGGCGCGCACGCCGAGCGCTTCCCGGACTTCACCGAGCCCGACCCCAGTTACCACGGGCTGCAGTACTGGCCCGCGCTCGGACCGGGCGCGTTCGCCGTGAAGCTGCGGGTGCAGCTGCTGCGCGACCTCGGCCCCGCGATCGCCCCGCACTCGGCGTTCCTGCTGCTCCAGGGCGTGGAGACGCTGAGCCTGCGCCTGGAGCGGCACTCGTCCAACGCGCTGGCGCTCGCCCAGTGGCTTCAGCAGCGCGACGAGGTCTCCGTGGTGCACTACCCGGGCCTGCCGTCCAGCCCCTGGTACGAGGCGGCGCAGAAGTACCTGCCGAACGGGGCGGGCGCCATCGTCTCCTTCGAGCTGCGGGACGGCGTCGAGGCGGGCAAGCGGTTCGTCGACGGCGTGGAGCTGTTCAGCCACCTCGCCAACATCGGCGACGTGCGCAGCCTGATCATCCACCCGGCGTCCACCACCCACAGCCAGCTCGACGAGGAGCAGCTGGAGGCGACCGGGACGAAGCCCGGCCTGGTGCGGCTGTCGGTCGGCATCGAGAACCTCGCCGACCTCAAGGCCGACCTGGAGGCCGGGTTCCGCGCGGCCAAGGAGGCCTCCTGAACACCCTCCTCCCCTCCGGGACCCAGGTCCCCCTCCCGCCACCGGCCACCGGGGCCTGGCAGGAGGGGGACCCGCCCGGCCGGCGCCAGTGGCACGCGCAGGACGAGGCGCTGCCACTGGAGGCGGGCGGTGAACTGCCCGGCGTGCGGCTGGCGTTCGAGACGTGGGGCCGGCCGGCCCCGGACGGCTCCAACGCCGTGCTGGTGCTGCACGCCCTCACCGGCGACAGCCACGCGGCCGGACCCGCCGAGCCCGGCCATCCCACGGCGGGCTGGTGGGACGGCCTGATCGGACCCGGGCGGGCCCTCGACACCGACCGCTTCTTCGTCGTCGCCCCGAACGTCCTCGGCGGCTGCCAGGGCAGCACCGGGCCGGCCTCGCCGCGCCCGGGCGGCGGCCGCCGCTGGGGCGGGGCGTTCCCGTACCTGACGGTGCGGGACCAGGTCGATGCCGAGGCCCGGCTCGCCGACGCCCTCGGCATCGACCGGTGGGCGCTGGTGGTCGGCGGTTCCATGGGCGGCATGCGGGCCGTGGAGTGGGCGGCCTCATACCCGGAGCGGGTGGAGTCACTGCTGCTGCTCGCCACGTCGGCGGCGGCGAGTGCCGAGCAGATCGCCTGGGCCTCGCTCCAGTTGCACGCCATCCGCAACGACCCGCACTGGCGGGGCGGCGACTACCACGACGCCGGTCCCGGCCGCGGCCCGCACGCCGGGCTGGGACTCGCCCGCCGCATCGCGCACGTCACCTACCGCAGCGAGCCCGAGCTGGCCGCCCGGTTCGGCCGGGAGCCGCAGGGCACGGAGGACCCCACGAAGGGCGGCCGCTACCAGGTCGAGTCGTATCTCGACCACCACGCCGCCAAACTGGTCCGCCGGTTCGACGCGGGCAGCTACGCGGTGCTGACGGAGGCGATGAACGGCCACGACGTGGGCCGCGGCCGGGGCGGCGTGCCGGCCGCACTCGGCCGGGTGACCGCGCGCACGCTGGTGGCGGGCCTCGACTCCGACCGCCTCTACCCGCCGGCCCAGCAGGCCGAGCTGGCGGCGCACATACCCGGTGCCGACCGGCTGAGGCTGCTGGAGTCGCCGTACGGGCACGACGGTTTCCTGCTGGAGACCGAGCAGGTCGGCGCGCTCGTACGGGAGTTGCTGCCGTAGACACGGCGGTGGTCCACGACGGGGGCGTTGTCGGTGGCGTGTGGCACCGTGGTCGTGCCGTGCAGCACCGACAACGCCCCTGGAGCAGCCCCATGACCGCCGACGTCCCGCCGTCGTTCGCGTTCCTTCCCGGCGACGCGGACTCCCCCGTGATCCTCCATGTGCCGCACTCCTCGCGGGAGATACCGGCCGACGTGCGCGCCGGCATCGTGCTGGACGACGCCGGCCTGGAGCGGGAGCTGGACCACATCACCGACGCCCACACGGCCGCGCTGGCCGAGGCGGCGGCCCGGGCGGCCGGGCGCACGCCGTGGCGGTTCGTGAACGGGCTGTCCCGGCTGGTGGTCGACCCCGAGCGGTTCCCGGACGACCGGGAGGAGATGCTCGCCGTCGGCATGGGCGCCGTGTACACCCGCACCACGCACCGCGAGCCCCTCCGCCCCGACGGCTTCGACCCGGCGCCGCTGATCCGGCGGTACTTCCACCCCTACGCGCGGGCGATGACCGACGCGGTCGCGGACCGCCTCGCCGCGACCGGCCGCGCCGTCGTCATCGACGTGCACTCCTACCCCCGCGCCCCGCTCCCCTACGAACTCCACGGCGACGGCCCCCGGCCGCCGGTCTGCCTGGGCACCGACCCCTTCCACACCCCGCCCGCCCTGCTCGCCGCGGCCCGCGAGGCGTTCGCCCCGTGCGGGGAGACGGGCCTGGACAGCCCGTTCGCCGGGACCTACGTGCCGCTGGAGTTCTTCGGGAAGCGGGCCGAGGTGTCGGCCCTCATGGTCGAAATCCGCCGCGACACCTACATGACGGAACCGGGCGGCCCGGCGGGCCCGGGGCTGGACGTCCTGGCCTCGGCCCTGGCGGCACTGGTGGCCGCGGCGTCCGGCTGACGGGTGGGGCGGCCGGCGCGGACGAACCACGCGAGAAGGGTCCTCCCGGGCAGTCGCCCGTGAGAACCCTTCCGTTGTCGGGACGACAGGATTTGAACCTGCGACCCCTTGACCCCCAGTCAAGTGCGCTACCAAGCTGCGCCACGTCCCGATGCGCTTCGCGCGGTGAACCGCGTGATCACGCAGGTCAACCCTACCCCATGCGCGGGGTGCGTCCGTCCCGCGACGGAGTGTCGGGGCAGCAGCCGGAAGTCGGACACACTGTCGCTCCTCCCGGTACCGGGGCCGCGTCTACGGTCGGCGCATGAACGACAGCAGCTTCGCCCTCCGTGTCGCCGACGCCGATCTCGTGCCCGAGCCGCTCGACCCCGAGCAGATCGTGTCCGGGACGCCCGAGGTGACCGGCAAGGTGGTGTGGGAGTCGCCGGACGGGCGGCGGGTGCGCGGGATCTGGCAGATCACCCCGGGCGTCGTCACCGACACGGAGGCGGACGAGATGTTCGTCGTCGTCAGCGGGTCGGCGACCGTGGAGGTGGAGGGCGGGCCGACGCTGCGTGTCGGGCCGGGTGACATGGCCGTCCTGCGCGAGGGCGACCGGACGACGTGGACGGTGCACGAGACGCTGCGCAAGGTGTACGCCCTCACGCTCCCGGAGTGATCCCGCCGGGCCCGCCGGGCGGGCCGCTGGTCCCCCGGATCTCCAGCGCGGGTGCCACGAGCCGCAACTCACCGGCGCCGCCCGGGTGTTCCAGCCGGTCGAGGAGGCAGCGGGCGGCGCGGCGGCCCACCTCGTGGCTCGCGTTGTCGACGGTGGTCAGCCACAGGTGGCGCAGCCGGGAGATGCCGGTGTTGTCGTAGCCGGTCACGGACACGTCGTGCGGGACGCGCAGGCCCAGTTCCTCGGCCGCCGACAGGGCTCCGACTCCGGTGATGTCGTTGACGGCGAGGATCGCGGTGGGGCGGTCGGGGCGGCTGAGCAGGCGGACGGTGGCGCGGTAGCCGCCCTCCTCGGTCATGTCGCCGGGTTCGACGCGGGCCTCGCCGGCGAGGCCGTGGTCGCGCATCGTTCCCTCGAAGCTGGACCGGCGCAGGGCGCCCACGGCGCCGTATCCCGCGAGGTGCGCGATGCGCCGGTGGCCGAGGCCGATGAGGTGCTCGGTGACCAGCCGGGTGCCGCGCTCGTCGTCGCCCGCCACGACGTCCACGCCCGGCGGCACCGCCTCCCGGGCGCCCGCCAGCACCACCGGGATCCGCTCGGCGACCGTCTCCAGCGCCGCCGGGTCGGGCAGGGTGCCCACCACGACGACGCCGTCGACGCCCAGGTCCAGGAACGGGCCCGCCTGGTCCTGCCCGGTGCGGCGGTTGAGGCGGGCGTCGGCCAGCAGCATCCGCAGTCCGCTCGCGTGGAGGAGGGAGTCGAGCCCTTCCAGCAGGTCGACGAACCAGGGATTGCGCAGGTCGTTGAGGAGGACGCCGACCAGCGGGGCGACGTTGTCCGCCGGGCCGGGGGCGGAGGGCCCGGCCCGGCGCTCGCCGAGGTGGCGGGCGGCGGTGTTGGGCCGGTAGCCGAGTTCGCGGGCGGCCCGCAGGACGGCGTCCCGTTTCTCCGGCCGCACCGGTCCGGAGCCGCGCAGCACCAGGGAGACCAGGGACTTGGACACCCCGGCACGTTCGGCCACGTCGCGGATCGTCGGCGGTCTCATGAATCGGACCTCATGAATTGGACCGTTCCATACACCACCGGCCGTCGTCAATGCCTTGACACTGCCGTGACGTGGCCTTCAGGGTGATCTGGACACGTTCTGGATCGGTCCAAAGAAGAGGCTCTCATGGTGGATGCGCTCGGCGTCGCCGTCGTCGGATTCGGCTGGATGGGACGGGTGCACACCCAGGCGTACGCGCGCGTGGCGCACCACTATCCGCAGCTCGGCCTGCGCCCGGAGCTGGTGGCGGTCGCGGAGGAGGTGCCGGGCCGCGCCGAGGAGGCCGCCGAGCGGTTCGGGTTCGCGTCGGCGACCCGCGACTGGCGTGAGGTGGCCGCCGACCCGCGGGTGCGGGCGGTCAGCATCACGGCCCCCAATTTCCTGCACCGCGAGATCGGCGTCGCGATGGCCGAGGCCGGCAAGCACCTCTGGATCGAGAAGCCGGTCGGCCTGAGCTCGGCGGACGCCCGGGCGGTGGCCGACGCGGTCGCGAAGGCGGGCGTGCAGGGCGCGGTCGGCTTCAACTACCGCAACGCGCCGGCCGTGGAGGCCGCCCGTGAGCTGATCACCTCCGGCGGCATCGGCACCGTCACGCATGCCCGCATCCGGCTGTTCAGCGACTACGCCGCCCATCCCGAGGGTGCGCTGACCTGGCGTTACGAGCGGGAGCGGGGCGGCAGCGGCGTGCTGGGCGACCTGGCCTCGCACGGTGCGGACCTGGCCCGCTTCCTGCTCGGGGACATCGCCTCCCTCACCGCCGACACGGCCGTCTTCGTGCCGGAGCGGGCCCGCCCGACCGGGGCGACGGCCGGTCACTCCCGGGCCGCGGGCGGGGAGCTCGGGCCGGTGGAGAACGAGGACTACGTCAGCTGCCTGCTCCGCTTCGCCTCCGGTGCGCGGGGCGTCCTGGAGGCGTGCCGGGTCTCCGTCGGCGAACAGAACAACTACGGCTTCGAGGTGCACGGCACCCGGGGCGCCGTGTTCTGGGACTTCCGCCGGATGAACGAACTGGGTGTCAGCCGCGGCACCTCCTACCAGGACCAGCCGGTCAGCACCGTCCATGTGGGCCCGGGCGACGGCGAGTTCGCCGCGTTCCAGCCGGGCGCGGCGAACGCCATGGGCTACGACGACCTCAAGGTGATCGAGGCGTACCGCTTCCTGCGCTCCGTCGCCGAGGGCGTGCCGCACGGCGCGACCCTGGCGGACGCCGTGCACAGCGCGGGCGTCCTGGACGCGATGGCCCGCTCGGCCGAGCAGGGGGCGTGGGTACCGGTCACCGCGTAGGGCGGACGCGTGCCGGGGGCGCCGCCCGCGGGCCGGACGGCGGGCGCGGTCCCAGTGTCACCCGGTCGCGCCCTCCCTGCTGCCGGTCCAGACCTTGACCGGGACGAGCACCAGCCACCACCACATCGCGGCGGCCCCGATCAGCAGGGCCAGCGGGATGGTCACCAGGAACACCGTCACCGTGGCGCCCAGGTCGATGGCGGAGATCCGCTCGTCGCGCACCGGGCCCGCGTCGCCGCGCAGCCAGGGGCGCCGGGACAGGACGGTGGCGAGGGCCAGGTGGACGAGGCCGAGGGCGGCGACCACCGCGGAGTAGACGACGACCGAGACGGTCTCGTCGCCGTACTCCGAGATCAGCGCGGTGGGGAAGGGCAGGAGGGCGGCGAGGCCCAGTCCGAGCACGGTCAGCGAGATCACCTGGGCGTCCACCTGTCGGACCGTGCGGAACATCGTCCGGTGGTCGCGCCAGAAGCCGGCCAGCACCAGCAGACTGATCGCGTAGGCGCCCAGGTTGGGCAGCTGGTCGCGCAGCGCCCGGTGGTAGTCGCCCTCGCTGAGGCCCTGCGGTACGGAGAGGTCCAGCACGAGCAGGGTGATGGCGATGGCGAACACGCCGTCGGCGAGGGTCAGCAGCCGCTCGGGGTCGCCCTCCGGGTTCGGATTCTTCATGCGCCCGACGGTAGGCAGCGCCGTCGGGCGGGCCCGCCGTACACGCCCGGGGCGCCGCGCGTTCACCCGGTCCGGCGGCCCCCCGGGCCCGGCCCGGGGCGGTGGCGTCGCGCCTCAGGTGAGGGCGCCGGGCGGCATGTTGTAGGGCGTGACCACCTGGATCGCGGACGGCAGGGTGGGGCCGGCGGGCGGCAGCGCGCCGTGCGCGCGCATCACGATGTGGCAGGCCTCGCGCAGGTCCTGGCGCAGGTCGTGGTGGAGGACGGCGGACAGCCGGTGCTCGCGCAGCAGCCGGGTGTTGTCCTGGTCGAGGTCGTGCGCGACGAACACCGCGCACTCCCGTCCGGCGTCCTCGAAGGCGCGCAGGGTGGCGATGTTGCCGCCGCCGATCGAGTAGACCGCGCGGATCTCCGGGTCGCGGTCCAGGGCGGCGCGGACGAGGTCGTACTGGGTGGCGTCCAGGCCCTGGCCCTCGGCGATCTCGACGAGGGTGCGGCCGGGCCACCGGGCGCGCATGGCGCTGCGGAAGCCCATCTCGCGCTCCTCCTCGTTGCGGAAGAAGCCGCTGCTGAGGCTGGTGAGGACGTTGCCGGGGCGGTCGCCGAGCCACTGTCCCGTCAGGTAGGCGGCGGTGGCGCCCGCCGCGCGGTTGTCGCTGCCGACGTAGCCGACCCGGGCGCTGGCGGGCAGGTCGGTCACCAGGGTCACCACCGGCACGCCCGCCGTCGCCAGCCGGCCCACGGCGGCGGTGATCTCGGGGACGTCGGGGGCCTTGAGGATCACGCCCTGCGAGCCGCGCCGGCCGATCCGGTCGAGCACGGCGACCAGTTCCGTGACCGGTCCGGTCTCCCGGAAGTGGAACCGGGAGCGGACCACGGCCGGGTGCAGGGACGGCAGTTCGGCCTCCAGGGCGGCGCGCACGGCGGTGGAGAACCGCTCCGGCGACTGCATGACGATGTCCAGCATGAAGGTGCGTCCGACGAGCCGGACCTGGGTGCGCTGGCGGTCCAGGTCGGCTATCGCCCGGTGCACCTCCTGCGCGGTGCTCTCCCGCACGCCGCCGCGGCCGTTGAGGACCCGGTCGACGGTGGCCTCGCTCAGACCTGCCTGACGTGCGATTTCCCGGATCGGGAAGGGGTGGCCCATGCGTCCGCTCCTCCAGGCCGTTGAGGGGTTTTTGATGGCCCGCTGCTGGTTGTTCGAAGGCTTTGTACTGACAAGAATGGCAGAACCGAGTCGCCCCGTGACCCGAAGGGACGAAGATGTCCGTCTCCACCGCTTCCACCCCGGCCCCGGACACCCCCGCACCCGCCTCGTGGCTCTCCGAGCGGGACTGCGACCTGGACGCCTTCCGCGCGCTGGTCGAGCGGACCACCGACGCCGCCGCCTATCCGCACGCCTCCGGCACCGAACGGAACGTGCTGCTCTACGACGCCGCCCGGCTCGCCCTCGCGGACCGCCGCACGGTGCAGGCCGAGCTGGTCCGCGCCCTCGCCGACGGCCCCGGCATCGTGGTGATCCGCGGCGCCTTCGACGACCCCGGGGTCGTCGACCGGGCCACCGCGGTGTTCGACGCGCTGATCGCGGCGCAGCGCGCCTCGGGTGCCGCCGCCGGTGACCACTTCGCCAAGCCGGGCGCCAACGACCGGGTGTGGAACGCCCTGGAGAAGGCGGCCCTGCACGACCCGGAGGTGTTCGCCGAGTACTACGCCAACGACGTGATCGCGCTGGTCTCCGGCGCCTGGCTGGGACCGGGCTACCAGGTCACCTCGCAGGTCAACGTGGTCAACCCGGGCGGCGCGGCGCAGACCGTGCACCGCGACTACCACCTCGGCTTCCTGTCGAACGAGGCCGCCGCCGGCTACCCGGCGCACGTGCACCGCCTGTCCCCCGTCCTCACCCTCCAGGGCGCGGTCGCGCACTGCGACATGCCCGTGGAGTCCGGGCCCACCCTCTACCTGCCGCACTCGCAGAAGTTCGAGCCCGGCTACCTCGCCTGGCGGCTGCCCGCGTTCCAGGCGTACTTCGACGAACACCACGTGCAGCTGCCGCTCGCCAAGGGCGACGCGGTGTTCTTCAACCCGGCGCTGTTCCACGCCGCCGGCGCCAACCGGTCGGCGGACATCCGCCGCATGGCGAACCTGCTCCAGGTGTCGTCCGCGTTCGGCCGGGCGATGGAGTCCGTCGACCGCGAGGCGGTGACCGGCGCGGTCTACCCGGTGCTGCTGCGGCGCCGCGAGGAGGGCGCCGGGGAGCAGTGGCTGGAGAACGTGATCGCGGCGAGCGCCGAGGGCTACCCCTTCCCCACCAACCTCGACAACGACCCGCCGGTCGAGGGTCTGGCCCCGCCCTCGCAGGCGGACGTCGTACGGCGGGCGCTGCGGGAGGGCTGGACCCCGCGCACCCTGCGGGACGAGCTGCGGGCCGGGGCCCGGCGGCGCGCGAGCTGAAAGGAATCCGCACACCCATGACTCTTCTCGACGACAAGGTCGTCCTCGTCAACGGCGGCAGCCAGGGCGTCGGCGCCGCCATCGCGCGGGCCGCCGTCCGCGAGGGGGCGGTCGTGGCCGTCACCGGGCGGCGCCCCGGGCCCGGTGAGGCCCTGGTGGCCGAGCTGGCCGCGGCGGGCGGCAAGGCGCTGTTCGTGCGCGCCGACCTGGCCGACGCCGAACAGGCCAAGGACGCCGTCGCGCAGGTGGTGGCCGCCTTCGGCCGGGTCGACTGCCTGGTGAACTCGGCCGGGCTGACCTCGCGCGGCACCCTGCTGGACACCACGCCCGAGCTGTTCGACCAGCACATCGCGATCAACCTGAAGGCACCGTTCTTCGCCATGCAGGCCGCGGTCGCGGACATGGTGCGGCGTGAGGCACCGGGCACGATCGTCAACATCATCACCTCGTCCGCGCACGGCGGGCAGCCCTTCCTCGCGCCGTACGTCGCCGCGAAGGCGGGGCTGGCCGGGCTGACCCGGAACGCGGCGCACGCCCACCGCTGGGACCGGATCCGGATCAACGGCCTGAACATCGGCTGGACCGCGACCGAGGGCGAGGACGCCACCCAGCGCGCCTTCCACGGGGCCGGGGACGACTGGCGGGACCGGGCCGCCGAGCGGCTGCCGATGGGCAAGCTGGGCCAGCCGGACGAGATCGCCGACTTCGTGGCTTTCCTGCTGTCCGAGCGCTCCGGGGTCGTCACCGGTTCCGTCATCGACTGGGACCAGAACGTCCTCGGCGGCCTCGACTGACCGCGCCCCGCCCCGCTCGCCCTCCCCGCCCCTCCCCTGTCTTCCCCGTCTCCCCCGCACCAAGGAGCACCGTCCCCATGCGTATCGGAATTCTCGGCCTCGGCCGGATCGGCGCCTTCCACGCCGAGACCCTCTCCGCCCTCGACACGGTCGACTCGCTCGTCGTCTCCGACCCGTACGCGGACGCGGCGAAGGCCGCCGCCGAGCGCTTCGGCGCCCAGGTCGCCGACTCCCCGGAGGCCGTGCTCGCGGCCGGGGTGGACGGCGTGGTGGTGGCCGCCGCGACCGACGCCCACCCGGGGCTGATCCTCGCCTGCGTGGAGGCCGGCGTCCCGGTCTTCTGCGAGAAGCCGGTGGCCCGCACCATGGCCGAGGGCGTCCAGGTCCTCGAACAGGTCGCGGGCAGCGACGTGCCGGTGCAGATCGGCTACAACCGGCGTTTCGACGCCGGGTTCGTGGCGGCGCGCGCGGCCGTGCGCGGCGGCGAGCTGGGCCGGCTGCACACGGTGCGGTCGACGACGCTGGACCCGGCGCCGCCGCCGGCCGCGTACATCGCCGCCTCCGGCGGCATCTTCCGCGACTGCTCCGTGCACGACTTCGACATCATCCGCTGGGTGACCGGCCGGGAGGTGACCGAGGTCTACGCGGCCGGCGCCAACCGGGGCGCCGACTACATCCGGGAGGCGGGGGACGCCGACACCACCGGCGCGATCCTCACCCTGGACGACGGCACCCTCGCGGTCGTCTCCAACAGCCGCCACAACGCCCGGGGTTACGACGTGCGCATGGAGCTCCACGGCTTCGAGGACTCCATCGCGGTCGGCCTGGAGGACAAGCTGCCGCTGCGGTCGGTGGAGCCGGGTGTCACCTTCCCCTCCGGCACCCCGCACGACTTCTTCATGGACCGCTTCACCGCCGCCTACCGGGCCGAACTGACCGCGTTCACCGAGGTGGTGGCCGGCTCCCGGCCCTCGCCGTGCACGATCGAGGACGCGTTGGAGGCGGGCTGGATCGCCGAGGCGTGCACGCTGTCGCTGCACGAGCACCGGCCCGTCACCCTGGAGGAGGTGCGCCGGGCATGAGCACACCGGGGCCCGCCGGCGAGCGGGCGTCGCAGCCCCTGCGCATCGGCGTGCTGGGAGCGGCGCGGATCACCGAGCGCGCCCTGGCCGGCCCGGCCCGCGC
>NZ_JAAGMD010000140.1 GCF_010548465.1 Streptomyces sp. SID14436
CGGCGCTGGGCAGCGGGACCGTCGCGGTGGCCATCGCCTCGGGTGCCGGGACGCGGGGGGTGCCGGCCGCGGCGGCGGGGCCGGGCACGCCCTTGACCTTGCCGTCGGGGCCGAGGAAGGCGGGGTCGCCGCCGGGGACCATGCCGAGGTCGCGGGCGCGGCGCTGGAGGGCGTCGGGGGCGGAGTGGGCGTCGATGTCCCGCTGGAGGGCCTGCTCCTCGTCGGTGAGGTTCTTGGTGTCCCGCTTGAGGTCGTCGAGTTCGAAGGCGCCCTCGCTCAGCGCGGAGTTCAGCACCAGCAGTCCGATCAGCCCGCCGCCGAGGAGGAGGACGACGAGGAGGACGAAGGGTGTGCGGGCCGCCCGGGCCCGCCCGGCGGGGAGGAGCTGCGCGAGACGGGCCGCCCTCCCCCTCAGTTCGGGTTTCCTGTTCACTCACGCTCCCCTGGGTTCGTTCTTCTGCCCGTGCACGTCCCCTCGCCCGGCACCTCTATTCGAGGTGCTCCCTGATGCGCTGGGCGCCGCGCAGCCGTGCGGGGGCCGCGCGCCGGTTCTCGGCGATCTCCTCCTCGGTGGGGAGTTCGGCACCTCGGGTGAGCAGCTTGAGCCGGGGCTGGTAGCGCTCGGGGACCACCGGCAGTCCGGGCGGGGCGGTGGTGGCGGCGCCGGCCGCGAGGACCTGCTTGACCAGCCGGTCCTCCAGGGAGTGGTACGACAGCACGGCGATGCGTCCGCCCACGTCGAGGGCCCGCACGGCGGCCGGGATCGCCCGCTCCAGCACGGCCAGCTCACCGTTGACCTCGATCCGCAGGGCCTGGAAGGTGCGCTTGGCCGGGTTGCCGCCGGTGCGCTTGGCGGCCTGGGGCAGGGCGTTTCGGATCAGCTCCACCAGGCGCGCGCTGCGGTCGAACGGCTCCTTCTCGCGCTCGCGGACGACGGCGGCGACGATCCGCTTGGCCTGCTTCTCCTCGCCGTAGGTCCGCAGGATCCGCACGAGGTCGCCGGGCGGATAGGTGTTGAGGACCTCGGCGGCGCTCATGCCGGTCGTCTGGTCCATGCGCATGTCGAGGGGGGCGTCCTGGGCGTAGGCGAAGCCCCGGTCGGCCTCGTCGAGCTGCATGGAGGACACCCCGAGGTCGAACAGCACGCCCTGCACGCGCGGCAGGCCGAGCCGGTCGAGGACGTCGGGCAGTTCGTCGTAGACGGCGTGCACCAGGGTGGCCCGCTCGCCGAAGGGGGCGAGCCGTTCGCCGGACAGGCGCAGGGCCTCCTTGTCCCGGTCGAGGGCGACCAGGCGGGCCTCGGGGAAGCGGCGCAGCAGGGCCTCGCTGTGGCCGCCGAGGCCGAGGGTGCAGTCGACGACCACCGCTCCGGGCCGCTCCAGGGCGGGGGCGAGCAGGTCCAGGCAGCGGTCGAGCATGACCGGGACGTGCCGCGCCGGGCCCGCCTCTCGCTCGCCGTCACCGGTGTTCTCACGCGCTTCGCGCCCTGTCACTGATGGGCCCTCTCACATCCGGCCCGGCCGTGTCGCACCGCCGGGTCCCCGCCCCTCCCCCCGTGAAGGGGCGGCCTGTCGGCGCCGGAAGCGGGAGGAGGCCGGGAGCGGGAGGAGGCCGAGCCGTGCGTACGCGCCGCGCACGCGAGGAGATCTCCGGGCCGGGCCCGGGTCTCCCTGGGAAAACAGTCCAGCGGGAGGGCCTCGCCTCCCGCTTCGCGTCACTTTAGTCCACGGTGTCGCCCGGTCAATCAACCGGCCTGCGCGTCGCGGGCGGCCGGTGCGGGTACGCCCCGGCACGGGACAATTCACCCACAAGAGGCAGATCACATCCCCTCTGTGGATTACCTCACAACAAATCCCGATGCGGTTCTTTGTCCCGTCTCATGACGCGCCGCCGCGGGAGGTGAGCATTACCGTCATGAGTATGACGACTTCTGCATCGGTTCCCGCTGGCTCAGGACGCGCGACGCTCGGCGAGGAGACGGTCACCGACCGTCTGGTCGACGCCAACCAGCAGTACGCCGCGGCGTTCAGCGACCCCGGCATGGACGCCCGCCCGGTCCTCCGCGTCGCGGTCGTGGCCTGCATGGACGCCCGTCTGGACCTGCACGCGGCACTCGGCCTCGAACTCGGCGACTGCCACACCATCCGCAACGCCGGCGGGGTCGTCACGGACGACGTGATCCGCTCGCTGACCATCAGCCAGCGCGCTCTGGGTACGCGCAGCGTGGTGCTGATCCACCACACGAACTGCGGTCTGGAGTCCATCACCGAGGAGTTCCGGCACGACCTGGAGATGGAGGTCGGCCAGCGCCCGGCCTGGGCCGTGGAGGCCTTCCGGGACGTCGACCAGGACGTGCGGCAGTCGATGCAGCGGGTGCGGACCTCGCCGTTCCTGCTGCACACCGGCGACGTGCGTGGTTTCGTCTTCGACGTCAAGAGCGGTCTGCTGCGGGAGATCGACCCCGCCTGACCTGCCGCCCGTCCCGATCGCGCCCCTGGCCCCCAGGAAGCACGAAGGTCGTACGACCTGACATATCGCCGCCAGTTGTCCACAGGCGAGTGACACGAATCGGTAACGGCGGCAAGAATGCGGGAGTGGTGTCACGCGGAACTTTTCCCGCGTGGTGTCCGTGATTCGGGGTGGGCCGGTCCGCACAGCAAGGCGTCGGCCCGGAACATATGTGCCCCCGCTCCCCGGGAGCGTGGGCAAGGGCCGAGGAGGGCCGGGTGCCGACCTTTGACGATCGAGCGAGCCATGGGGGCGCCCCCGACCGAGCGTATTCGAGGGTGGGGGATGATCTGACCGCCGTCGCGGAGCGCGTGCGGGGGTCGGTGGAAGGCGTGATCGAGGGCAAGCCCGAGGTCGTACGGCTCTCGCTGACCGTGCTGCTCGCCGAGGGACACCTGCTCATCGAGGACGTCCCGGGAGTCGGCAAGACGATGCTGGCCAAGGCGCTGGCGCGGTCCATCGACTGTTCGGTGCGGCGCATCCAGTTCACGCCGGACCTGCTGCCGTCGGACATCACGGGGGTCTCGATCTGGGACCAGCAGCGCCGTGACTTCGAGTTCAAGCCGGGTGCCATCTTCGCGCAGGTGGTGATCGGCGACGAGATCAACCGCGCCTCGCCCAAGACGCAGTCCGCGCTGCTCGAGTCGATGGAGGAGCGCCAGGTCACCATCGACGGCAAAACCTACGAGCTGCCCAGCCCCTTCATGGTGGTGGCGACGCAGAACCCGGTCGAGATGGAGGGCACCTATCCGCTGCCGGAGGCCCAGCGCGACCGTTTCATGGCCCGCGTCTCGGTCGGCTATCCGAGCGCCGAGGCCGAACTGCAGATGCTGGACGTGCACGGCGGCGTCTCCCCCCTGGAGGACCTCCAGCCGGTGGCGCACGCGCACGAGATCGTGAAGCTGATCGAGGCGGTGCGCGGCGTCCACGTCGCCGAGCCGGTCCGCCGGTACGCGGTCGACCTGGTCGGGGCCACCCGTACGCACCCGGACCTCAGACTCGGCGCGTCGCCGCGCGCCACGCTGCACCTGCTGCGCGCGGCGAAGGCGGCCGCGGCCCTGAGCGGCCGGGAGTACGCGCTGCCGGACGACGTGCAGGCCCTCGCCGTGGCCGTGCTCGCCCACCGGCTGCTGCCCACCGCGCAGGCACAGCTCAACCGCCGCACCGCCGAGCAGGTCGTCCAGGAGATCCTGCAGAGCACCCCGGTCCCGGCGGCGGCACCCCAGCAGTCCGGCTTCGGCCCGGGCCAGGGCGTGCCGGGTTACGGCCAGCACCCGCCGCGGAGGCTGTGATGGCCTCCGCGGGGGCGGCCCGGGCCGAGGGGACCGGCGGTGACCGGGGCGGCGTACGCACGGCCCTGGCCGGGCTGACCACCCGCGGACGTTCCTTCCTGGCCGCCGGGGTGGCCGCCGCGATCTGCGCGTACGTGCTCGGCCAGAGCGATCTGCTGCGGGTCGGGCTGCTGCTGTCGGTGCTGCCGCTGGTGTGCGCGGGCGTGCTCTTCCGCACCCGCTACCGGGTCGCGGGCAGCCGCCGGCTCTCCCCCGCGCGCGTCCCGGCCGGGTCGGAGGCCCGGGTGCACCTGCGGATGGACAACGTCTCCCGGCTGCCCACCGGCCTGCTGATGCTCCAGGACCGGGTGCCCTACGTCCTGGGACCCCGCCCGCGGTTCGTCCTGGACCGGGTGGAGGCGGGCGGGCGCCGCGAGGTGTCCTACCGGGTCCGCTCCGACCTGCGCGGCCGGTACCCGCTGGGCCCGCTGCAGCTGCGTCTGTCGGACCCGTTCGGGATGTGCGAGCTGACCCGGTCGTTCTCCACGTACGACACGCTCACGGTCGTCCCGCGCGTGGAGCCGCTGCCGCCGGTGCGGCTGAGCGGCGAGGCGAGGGGATACGGCGACGGGCGGCTGCGCGCCCTGGCCCTGGCGGGCGAGGACGACGTGATCCCGCGCGGCTACCGCTACGGCGACGACCTGCGCCGGGTGCACTGGCGCTCCACGGCCCGCTACGGCGAGCTGATGGTGCGCCGCGAGGAGCAGCCGCAGCGCGCCCGCTGCACGGTGCTGCTGGACACCCGGGCCATCGCCTACGAGGGCGCCGGACCCGACTCGGCCTTCGAGTGGGCGGTGTCGGGCGCCGCCTCGGTGCTGGTGCACATGCTGGAGCGGGGCTTCTCGGTGCGGCTGCTGACCGACACGGGCAACGCGGTGCCGGGCGAGGGCTCCGACGGGTTCGCGGGCTCCGGCCAGGAGTCGGCGGACGCGGCCGGGCTGATGATGGACACCCTCGCGGTGGTCGACCACTCCGACGGAGCGGGCCTGTCCCGCGCGTACGACGTGCTGCGCGGTGGGAACGAGGGCCTGCTGGTGGCGTTCCTCGGCGGCCTCGACGAGGAACAGGCCGCCGTGTGCGCGCGGATGCGGCAGCGCAGCGGCGGCGCCCTGGCCTTCGTGCTGGACCGGGAGAGCTGGCGGCGGGACCCGGCCGGCGGCCCCGGGCCGGCGGCGGGCAGCGGGGACACCCTGCGCCTGTTGCGCGAGGCGGGCTGGACGGCGGTGGGCGTGCCGCGCGGTGCCGCCCTGGAAGGGCTGTGGCGGCTGGCGGAGCGGGAGCGCTCCGGACTGGCCGCGGCGAACGGCGGGGAGGGACCGTGATGAGCGGGCGGATACGGCTGACGCTGGCGGCGTGGGGGGCCACGCTGCTCGCGGCGAGCGCCCTGCTGCCCCTGGTCAGGCCGGCCACCTGGCTGATGCAGGCGGCGTTCCTGCTGGCCGTGCAGGCGGGCGTGGGGGCGGCGGCCCGCAGGGTGCCGCTCCCCCGGTTCGTGACGGTGGCGGCCCAGCTGCTGGTCACCCTGTTCCTGCTGACCCTGGTCTTCGCCCGCGAGCACGCCTTCGCGGGGCTGATCCCGGGCCCGGAGGCGATCCGCTTCTTCGCCGAGCTGCTGGAGAGCGGCGGGAACGACGTCAGCCGGTACGCGATACCGGCGCCCCTGTCCGACGGCATCCGGCTGATGCTGGTCGGCGGGGTCCTGCTGATCGGGCTGCTGGTGGACACGCTGGCGGTCACCTTCCGCAGCGCGGCCCCCGCGGGCCTTCCGCTGCTCGCCCTGTACTCGGTGGCGGCGGGACTCTCCGACGGCGGCAGCGACTGGCTGTGGTTCCTGCTGGCGGCCGCGGGCTATCTGATGCTGCTGCTCGCCGAGGGCCGCGACCGGCTCTCCCAGTGGGGGCGGGTCTTCAGCGGGGCGACGCGCGGCCCGGGCGGTGAACCGGGCGCGACCGCCCCGGTGCGCACCGGCCGGCGGATCGGCATGGTGGCGCTCGGTATCGCCCTGGTGGTGCCGCTGGCCCTGCCGGCGATGGACGGCGGCCTGCTGGACCCGGCCGGTTCGGGCGTCGGGCGCGGCGGCGGCGGGGGCGGCACGATCTCGGCGGTGAACCCGCTGGTGTCGCTGCGCGACTCGCTGAACGTGAACGAGGACCGCCAGGTGATGTCGGTGCGCACCGAGCTGGAGGACACCTCCGACCTGTACCTGCGGATCGTCTCCCTGGACGACTTCGACGGCACCACCTGGAAGCCGTCGAAGCGGTCCATCACCACGGTGCCCGACGGCACCTTCCCGACCCCGGCGGGCCTGGGCCCCGAGATCGAGCGGGCGGAGGTCGGCACGACGATCTCGACCGCCGACTGGTACGGGCAGGACTGGCTGCCGATGCCGTATCCGCCGAGCGGGGTCGGCATCCGGGGCAACTGGCGCTACGAGCCGGTCGGGATGACGCTGGTCGGCGACCACGGGCAGGACACCCGCGGGATGACCTACGAGGTGCGCAGCCTCGACGTCCGGCCCACGGCGGAGCAGCTGGCCGGTGCGCCGGAGCCGCCGGCCGCCCTGAAACGGGAGTTCACCCAGCTGCCGGACTCGCTGCCGGACGTGGTGCACCGCACCGCCCGCGAGGTCACCGAGGGCGCGGCGAGCGACTACGACCGCGCGGTGCAGCTGCAGGACTGGTTCGCGGTGAGCGGTGGCTTCGAGTACGACACCCAGGTGGACGTCGGCAGCGGTTCGCGGGCGATCGCCCGCTTCCTGCGCGACAAGCAGGGCTTCTGCGTGCACTACTCCTTCGCCATGGCCTCGATGGCCCGGTCCCTCGGGATCCCGGCGCGGGTGGCGGTGGGCTTCGCGCCCGGCACCCCGCAGGCGGACGGCACGGTGGCGGTCGGGCTGCGGGACGCGCACGCCTGGCCGGAGCTGTATTTCGAGGGGATCGGCTGGACCCGCTTCGAGCCGACGCCGACCCGGGGCTCGATCCCGTCGTACACGCAGCCGGACACGGAGGAGAACGCGCTGCCGGACCCGGCCCGGCCCTCGGAGGCGGCCTCGGCGGCGCCGTCCGCGGCCCCGTCGGCGAGCGACGGCTGCACGCTGGAACGGATCCGGCTGGACGGCGGGTGCCCGACGGAGTCGGCCGAGGCGGTGATCGCGGCCGGTGGCGACGGCCCGAGGTGGTACACGGTGCTGCTGTGGGCCCTGGGCGGGCTCGCGGTCCTGCTGGTGCCCCTGACACCGATGCTGTGGCGGCTGCGGACCCGTGCGGTGCGTCTGGGCGCCCACGGGCGTTCCGAGGCCGATGCGGCGCCGCACGTCCTGGCCGTCTGGGACGAGCTGACGGACACGGCGTGGGATCACGGGGTCTCCCCCGACGAGTCCCTGACGCCGCGCAAGGCGGCGGCGCGGGTCATCCGTCTCGGCCGGCTGGACGAAGAGGCGGCGGCCTCGGTGCACCGGGTGGCGGACGCGGTGGAGCAGGTCCTCTACGCCCCGCGTCCACGTCCCGTGGCCGGTCTCGCGGACGACGTCCGCCGGGTGATCACCGGTCTGCGGGCCTCCTCCGGCCGGAGCGCACGCCTGCGTGCCGTGTTCGCCCCGCGCTCCACCGTGCGGGTGGTGTGGCAGGCGTCGGCGTGGTGGGCCGGGGTGCGCCGGCGCGCCCTGGCACTGCGGCCGACGTGGCGCCGGCCCTCGCGGCAGCAGGGCTGACGCGGGCGCCGACAGGAACAGACGCGAGGGGTGGTACGGCACCGAGCCGTACCACCCCTCGCGTCTGTTCCAGGACCGTTCCGCCACCGGTTCCGTCCGGTGGGGCATCCGGGGTCCGTCGTGCCGTGCCGTGGCGGCTGCGGACGGGGTGAGGCGAGGGCCACCCCGCGGGTCGGGTGGGGTGGTGGCACGGCGCTGAGGAAGCGAGGCGTCCGCCGCCGGCGTCCAGGCGTCCCGGCGTCCCCGGGCATGCGTCAGGGGGTGACCGCCGAGCGGGCGGTCACCCCCTGCACCACGTCTTCACCTGTCCGACGGCTGCGCGGAACCGGTGGAACATCCGGGCCTAATGGCCACCCTGTTCGTCACGGCGACGCTGCCAGCGTTCCTCGATCCGGTGCATCATCGACCGTCGCTGTCGGCCCTGTCGTCCCGCCTGCGGGACGCCCGGGGCAGCGGCGGCCGGCTGCTCGCCGGGCTTGGGCGCTTTGCGCCAGCCGGTCACGGCGAGAACCGCGCAGCCCAGCATGACGAGGAATCCCACCACGCTGAGCCAGACCTGCTGGGCGACCATACCGGCCATGAGGAGCGCAATACCTACGAGGAAGCCCACGACCGCCTGGTAGACCCGCCGACGGGTGTACGTACGCAGCCCGCTTCCCTCGAGCGCCGACGCGAACTTGGGATCTTCGGCGTACAGCGCTCGCTCCATTTGCTCGAGCATGCGCTGCTCGTGCTCCGAGAGCGGCACGGAGTCCTCCTCATCGTGCAGTCGCCGGGGGCGACCCGGGGGGTCCCTACAGGATAGGCAGGGAATCGCCCCCGTGAAACCCGCCCCTCTACGCCAATGGGCCAACCGGAACCCGTCATGGACGTGCCGGCTCGCTGAGGCTCTCATTCCCCGGCGGCCGTCCCGTCATGCCGGGGCGGTCTCCCTCGATCATACGGCGCCCAGCCGCCATTCGGGGGGCCTGTGGCGCACTCCATGCGCGCGCGGGGTTTCGCACGAGCCCCTGATCAGCGGCTCGTCACAGGAGACAACTCAGTCCCCGGCGGTCCCGGGGGCCTCGCCCGCCTCGCCCAGCACATGGAGCTGCGTGGCCACGGAGTGGAAGGCGGCGAGTTCCGCCGCCGCGGCCTCCAGCTTCAGCAGGGCGTCCAGCGCGCCGGGCTCGGTGTCCACGAGCGCGCCGGGAACGAGGTCGGCGAAGACGCGCACGCCGTGCACGGCGGCGATCCTGAGGCCCGTGCCCTCGGCCAGCTCGGTGAGCCGCGCGGCGGTGAAGCGGCGGGGTACGGGGTCGCCGCTGCCCCATCGGCCGTCCGGGTCGCCGAGCGCCTGGTGGGCCTCCGTGAAGTGGCCCGCCAGGGCGCGGGCGATGACCGCGCCGCCGAGGCCGGCGGCGAGCAGGCTGAGGACGCCTCCGGGGCGCAGGGCGGCCACCGCGTTGCGCAGCCCGTCGGCGGGGTCCTCGACGTATTCGAGGACGCCGTGGCACAGCACCACGTCGTAGCCGCCGCGCTCGGCCACGTCGAAGAGGCCGTGCGCGTCGCCCTGGCGGCCCTGGACCCGGTCGGCGACGTCGGCCTCGGCGACCCGGCGTTCGAGGGCGAACAGCGCGTTGGGGCTGGGGTCGACGACGGTGACACGATGGCCGAGGCGGGCCAGCGGGACGGCGAAGTTGCCGCTGCCGCCGCCGGCGTCGAGGACGTCCAGCGCCTGGCGTCCGGTCGCCTTCACCCGCTTCTCCAGGGCGTCCTGGAGGATCTCCCAGACCACGGCGGTGCGCAGGGCGGCCCGGGACCGGGCGGGTTCCGGGCGCGGCGACGCCGTCTGCGGGTGGTCGGGGGCGGACGGGCGCATCGGGTCCGGCACGGCAGTTGCTCCTCGGCGCGGCACCGCCTTCATCCTCGGGCGGGGCGATCGGACGTGTCCGCCCGGTCCCGGGCATCGGGACGGGCGGGCTTCAGGCGCCTTCCACCCTATTGCCTCCACCACCGGATCCGGTCACCTGCCTGCGCCGTCGGGGCAGGGGCGGACGGACGGCTCGGCCCGCCGGCCGGGCCGCCCCGCCCCCGGGCCGCCCCGCCCCCGGGCC
>NZ_JAAGMD010000164.1 GCF_010548465.1 Streptomyces sp. SID14436
GGGGCGGGCGGACGCAGGCCGGAGGGCCGCCGGACGGTCTCCCGCAGCGGCGCCGGCCGGGGCGGCGGCACAGGCGTGCCCCGGCGGTCGTCCTCGGTGCCCGCGCGGCCCACCAGACGGGGGAGCAGTCCCCACAGCCCGAGGCAGACCAGAAACGTTCCGCCCCCCGCGGCGATCCCCCCGGACCGGCCGGTCGTCACGTCGACCACCAGCATCACCGCCCCGCTGAAGGCGAACGTCAGCACCACGAGACCGCAGGTCGCCAGCCGCGACGAGACCTGCACGATGCGCGGCTTGGCGCCCTGCTGGAACAGCGAGCGGTGCAGCGCCGCCGGCGCCGTGAACAGCGCGGCGGCCAGGACCGCCAGCAGCAGGGTGGTGACGTAGGTGGCGCGCTGCATCGTGTCGAGCGAGGTGAAGCGCGAGGTGAAGGCGAGCGACAGCAGGAAGGCGAAGAGGATCTGCACACCCGTCTGGGTGACCCGCAGTTCCTGGAGGAGCTCGACGAAGTTGCGGTCGGCGCGCTGCAGCGGGGTCTCGCCGCGCGCCGTGCAGGGTGGATGCTCGGCCATCCCGTACCAGTACCCGCACCGGCCGTCCCATGCCTGGCCAGGGCGGACGGGTGTGGCGGGGCGGCGGCCCTCCAAGTGCCGCCGCCCCCGCGGCTCACTTCACCCGGCCGTACCAGACGCTGCCGGTCCAGATCTTCTGCAGGCGTACCACGTCCCCGGTCTTCGGGGCGTGCCAGAGCTTGCCCTTCCCGGCGTAGATGCCCACGTGGTAGACGTAGCTGCCCGAGTGGAAGAACACCAGGTCGCCCGCCTTGCGGTTCTTGGCGGAGATGTGGCGGGTCTTGTTGTACTGCTGGGCGGCGGTGCGGGGGAGCTTCTTGCCCGCCTTCTTGAACGCGTACTGCGTGAGCCCCGAACAGTCGAAGCGGTTCGGGCCGGTGGCCCCCCAGCGGTAGGGCGCGCCCTTCTTGGCGGCGGCGACCTTCAGTGCCTTGGTGGCGGGGCTGGCGGCGGCGGCCTCGGAGGCGACACCGGGGACCACGATCGAGCCGCCGACGGCGGCGAGGGTGAGGGCCGAGGCCGTGCCGGCCCGGGCCATGAGAGACGGGACACGATTGAGCGCAGACATGCGCAACCCTTCGTCAGCCGCCTGTGAAGGATGACCTGTCGGATTCGGGCTGGCGAAGTTGCCCGGCCGCACGGATGCGGCTTCACCCCAAGGACTGCTCGGACCTGACGGTCCGGCAATCCGTCGTGCTGGGTCCTCCACTCCTGCCGATCCACTCCGTGTCGACCCGTCATCCGGGCGGCGGCAGGACTCGGCGTCCGCCCGGATCGCCCCGCCGCGGCGGCGGGGTCTTGTCGTCAGTCAGGGATCTTGACCCATGCCGTGCCCGATATCCCAACGGAACCGGGGGTTTGTGTTGTTACTCACCACTCATCCGTTCGGGTGGACATCCGTCCGTCCGGAGCGGCGTCCCGGCCTCCGAGGAGCCCCGGACCAGCGGCGGAATGCCTCATTCCGCAGTGGGGCCGGGCGTGTTGCGCAAGCCGGACGGGCCGGAAAATGGATGTGTGTCTACGCCGCTTGGGGGTAGCCCGTTCAGTCCGTTTCAACTCCCGTCCGGACGCGCCGCCGAGCGGTCCGCGCGTCCGGACGGCGTCCGCTCCCCGCTCCCGGTCAACTGCCGGAACGGGGCGGCAGCGTGACCCGTGCGGCGCGCCGCTCGCCGTCCAGCACGCGCAGGGCCCGGGCCAGGGTGGGGGAGTGCAGTTCGGTCTCGCCCCGACGGTGCATCAGGGCCAGTGCGTCGCGCAGCTCGGCGGCCCTGCCCACCAGTGCCTGGGCGGCCCGCAGCCCGCGGTAGGTGTCGCCGTCCCGGGCCGGGTTGATGCGCCCGACCAGGTCGACGACCTCCAGGTAACGGTCGATCAGCTCCGCCTCCGCGCGGGTCAGTGCGGGCAGCGGCGGCAGTTCGGGGGGCAGCACCGGCCGCTCACCTCGCCCCGGGGGCCGTGGGGCGAGCGTCCCGGCGGCCGGGCACGACGGCGTCGGCGAGGCCGTACTCCACGGCCGCCGGTGCGTCGAGGACCAGGTCCCGCTCGATGTCCGCCCGCACCTGCTCCGCACCGCGGCCCGTGTGCCGGACCAGGATGTCCTCCATCCGGGCGCGCACCCGCGCCAGTTCGCCGGCGTGGACGGCCAGGTCGCCGGCCGGGCCCTCGACCGGCTCCAGCGACGGCTGACGCAGCACCAGGCGCGCCCCGGGCAGCACGAACCGCTTGCCCGGTGTGCCCGCGGCCAGGAGCAGCGCGGCGGCACCCTCCGCCCGGCCGAGGCACACCGTCTCCACGTCGCAGGTGACGAAGCGCAGCGTGTCGTAGAGCACCGACAGGGCGTGGAAGGAGCCGCCCGGCGAGTTCACGTACAGCGAGATGTCCCGCTCGGGAGCCAGGTGCTCCAGGTACATGAACTGGGCCGTCACGTCGTTCGCGGAAGTCTCGTCGAGCGGGGCGCCGAGGAAGACGATCCGCTCCTCCAGCAGTTTCGCGTACGGATCCGTGGTCCGGTGGCCGGAGGCCGTGCGTTCGGTGAACTCCGGCAGGGCGTGGCGGGCGGACGGCCGGGTCATGGGACCCCCTCCTGGCAGGCTGTGTCTGTAAAAAATGTACAGGACGTACATCACGTTAGGATGGAGGTATGGCCTACGAGATTCCGGTGACGCAAGCCAGGGCTGAGCTCGCCGACCTGACCAACCGCGTGGTGTACGGCGGTGAGCGCGTCGTCCTGACCCGGCACGGCAAGCCGCTGGCCGCCCTCGTCTCAGCCGATGACCTGCGACGACTCGAGGAACTGGAACGGCGGGCCCAGGCCGCGGAGGCGGCGGGGGAGCAGGTGGTGGTCAGCACGGTGTCCGGCATCCGCGGCACCGCGTCCGCTCCCGGCGAACAGCACCGCTTCGGCATCACCGCGGAGCACCGGGGACCGGCGCCCTCCTGATTCCGGCCCCCCAGCGGGAAGCGGCCCGCGCCCGCCGGCCGCCCGGACACGCCGAAGGGGAGGTGCGGCCGGGACCCCGGCCGCACCTCCCCCCGAAGCAGTGCTCAGCGCTGCGGCAGCCGCCGCGCGCGGCGTTCGCCCGTGGCCTTCCGGCCGGCCTTCCGCTCGGCGTCCGCGGCCTTGGCGGCGGCCGCGTACTGGTCGACGTACTCCTGCTCGGAGAGCGTCAGGATCGCGTACATGATCTCGTCGGTGATCGCCCGCAGGATCGCCTTCTCGTTCTCCATGCCCGCGTAGCGCGAGAAGTCCAGGGGCTCGCCGAACCGGATCACCACCGGGTGGATGCGCGGCACCACCCGGCCGGGCGGCTGGGCCTCGAAGGTGCCGATCATCGCGCAGGGGATCACCGGGACACCCGCCTTGAGCGCCATCACCGCGACCCCCACCTTGCCCTTGTAGAGGCGGCCGTCGTGCGAGCGGGTGCCCTCGGGGTAGATGCCGAGCAGCTCCCCCTTGGACAGCACCCCGAGCCCCTCCCGGATCGCCGCCTGGCCCGCCTCCTTGCCCGAGCGGTCGACCGGGATCTGCCCCGCGCTGCGGAAGAAGTACGCCGTGAGCCGGCCCTTGATGCCGGGCCCGGTGAAGTACTCGGCCTTGGCCAGGAAGGTGATGCGCCGCTTGAGCACGGCGGGCATCAGGAAGTGGTCGGAGAACGACAGGTGGTTGCCCGCCACGATCGCGGCACCGGACGACGGCACGTGTTCCAGCCCCTCGATGCGGGGCCGGAACACCAGTCTCAGCAGCGGCCCCAGCAGCACGTACTTGAGCAAGTAGTAGAACAAGGCACGCTCCTCGGCTCCGGCGGGCCGGTGGACCGCCGTTCTCCAGCAGGTCGACCGGCACGTGGCGGGGTGTCAGTCTAGGTCCGGGCGGCACCGCCCGGCACCAGGCCGGACGGGGCGGCGCGCGGCGCCGCCCGCAGGCGGCACGACGCCCGACCACGCCTGTGCCGGTGGGGACTTGTGCGGCTGGGGTGGCCCGCGGGACACACCCTCCTGCCGGACGGGGGCCGACGGCAACCCGCGCGGGAGCGTGTGACCGGATCTTGAGGGTCGCCGAGGGCGGCCCGCGCCCCGGGAAGGCGGCCATGGAGCGCCGCCGAGCGGGGCCCGTGTGCGGGGCACAGGCGCACGGCGGGACAGGCGCTACGCTCGATGGCATGCGGATCTCCGTCTCCTCCGACATGGACGAACCCGTGGCCCGGGCCCTGGTCGCCGCTCTGCGCGAGCGCGGTCACGAGGTGCGCCCGCACGGTGCCCTGAGCCCGGGCGACGACCCGCAGTGGGCGGTTTGCTCCGAGGCGGCCGCCCGCGAGGTCGCCGCCGGCACGGCCGACCAGGCCGTGGTCTGCTGCTGGACCGGCACGGGCGCCGCGATCGCCGCGAACAAGGTGCCCGGGGTACGGGCCGCGCTGTGCACGGACGCCTACACGGCGGACGGCGCGCGCCGCTGGAACGACGCCAACGTGCTGGCCCTCAGCCTGCGGCTGACCTCGGAGCCGCTGCTGGGGGAGATCCTCGACGCCTGGTTCGCGGGTACGCCCAGCGAGGACGCCGAGGACCGGGGGAACGTGCGGCACATCGAGGACCTCGACGGCGCGCGCGACCGCTGACCCGGACGTGACGGGACCGGACCGGCCCGGGGGGACGCCCGCCGGACCGGGCCTCAGCGCTCCGGACGGGCCTCAGTCCTCCGGTCCGGTGACCGCGATTTCGGCCCAGATGATCTTCCCGTGGGGCGCGAAGCGGGTGCCCCACCGCTGGGCCAGCTGGGAGACCAGCAGCAGCCCGCGCCCGCCCTCGTCCATGGCCCGCGGATGGCGCAGGTGCGGCGCCGTCGCCCCGCTGTCGAACACCTCGCAGACCAGCGAGCGCCCCCGGATCAGCCGCAGCCGCACGGGCCCGTCGGTGTACCGGATGGCGTTCGTGACGAGCTCGCTCACCACCAGCTCCGTGGTGAACACCAGGTCCTCCAGCCCCCAGTCGGCCACCTTCGCCGTCGCCGTCCGGCGCGCCTCGGACACCACCGTCGGCGTCGACGGGAGATCCCACACCGCGACCCGGTCCCCGCCGAGCCGCCGGGTGCGCGCCAGCATGAGCGCCACGTCGTCGAACGGCCGGTCGGGGACCAGCGCGTCCACCACGGCCCGGCAGCACATCTCGAGCGAGGACGGGTGCTCCTGCAGCGCCCTGCGCAGCCGGCTCCGGTCGGTCCCGGCCGCCTCCGGGCCGTCGCGGGCCAGCAGACCGTCGGTGTGCAGCGCGAGCACGCTGCCCTCCGCCAGCGACAGCTCCCGCGCCTCGAACGGCGGGCCGCCCACGCCCAGCGGCGGGCCCTGCGGCAGCTCGACGAAGGTGACCGTGCCGTCGGGCGCCAGCACCGCGGGCGCGGGCTGCCCCGCCGCGGCCATCGCACACGTCCCGTCGACCGGGTCGTAGACCACGTACAGGCACCCGGAGCCCAGCCACTGGTCCGGCGCCCCCTCGGGATCGGAGCCCTCGTCCCGGGCCACGCTCCCCACCAGGTCGTCCAGGTGCGCCAGCACCTCCTCGGGCGGCAGGTCCAGCGCGGCCAGCGTGCGGACCGCGGTCCGCAGCCGGCCCATGGCCGCGGCGGCGTCGATGCCGTGCCCGGGGACCTCGCCCACGACCAGCGCGACCCGTGCCCCGGACAGCGGCACGAGGTCGTACCAGTCGCCGCCCAGGCCGGTCAGCTCGTCGGCCGGGCGGTAGCAGGCGGACACCTCGACGGCGTCCTGCTCGGGCAGCCGGCGGGGCAGCAGACTGCGCTGCAGCCCGAGCGCCGCGTTCCGTTCGCGGGTGTAGCGCCGGGCGTTGTCGACGCAGACCGCGGCGCGGGAGACGAGGTCCTCGGCCAGGTTCAGGTCGTCCGCGTCGAAGGGGTTCTGGCGGCGGCGCCGGTAGAAGGCCGTCAGGCCCAGGGTGGCGCCCCGGGCCCGGATCGGCACGATCATCACGCTCTGCAGGCCCAGCTCCAGGAAGGTGGACTGCGGCGCCCCGGAGTTCACGGCCCACTCCGTCTCCAGCGGGTCGAGCTGCTCCTGGCGCCAGGGCCGGCCGGTGGTCAGGGCGCGGGCCGGGGGCGAGTCGGCCCGGTACGCCGCCACCCCGCCGGTCTCCACGCCGGGCCGCGGCAGGTCCTCGTACACCGAGCGGTGACCCGCCCGGCGCAGTTCGAGCGTGCCGTTCCCGGTGGCCGGCCGGGGCGGCAGCTCGGCGCCCCGCAGCACGGGCTCCAGCAGGTCCACGGTGACGAAGTCCGCGAGGTCGGGCACGGCGACGTCGGCGAGCTCCTGCGCGGTGCGGCCGATGTCCAGGCTGCGCCCGATCTGCTCACCGGCCCGGTCCAGCAGGGCCAGGCGCTGCCGGGCCCGGTGCCGCTCGGTGATGTCGACGACCGTGTAGTACACCCCCATGGGGCGTCCGCGGTCGTCGTCGAGCCGGTTGAACGACAGCATGTGCGCGGTCTCGCGCAGCGGCGCCGACCGCACCCGGCCGACGTGCTCGTAGCCGACGACCGGCTCCCCGGTGCGCAGCACGTGCCGCATCTGCTCCTCGACCGCCTCGGCGTCCATGCCCGGCTGGACGTCGGCGAAGCGCAGACCCAGCCGCCGCAGCGCCGGCCCGCCGCCGAACTGCTCCAGCGCCGGGTTGGACCACACGAAACGCAGGTCGGTGTCCACGATCGCGAGGCCGATGGGCGACCCGGTGACCAGCTGCTCCAGCACCGACCGGCTCATGTCCCAGCCGGTCGAGCCGGTCAGCTCCGACAGCAGGACCAGCAGCGACGCCTCACCGCGCGGTGCCACGACCGTCGTGATCCGCGCCATGAGCCGCACGGGCCGGCCGTCACGGTGCAGGGCCGTCAGCAGACCCGCCCAGCCGCCCTCCGTCCGGCACCGCTCCACCAGGTCCGGTGCCCGCAGCGCGTCCTCCTCGGACAGCAGCTCGGCCAGCTTGCGGCCGACCGCGCCCTCGGCCGGATACCCCAGCAGCCGCTCCGCCCCGGGTGTCCAGCCCGACACCACGCCGTGCGGATCCGACAGCAGGGGGACGGCGTCGGCCACGTCGAACCCCTGCCGGGTCGCGTCCTGCTCCTCGTCTCCGCCCACGGCCGGCCTCGCTGTCGCTGGGGGTGGTCTACGACCTCTTGCCCCCCATCTTCACCCCGGGACCGAGTGCGCGGCTCCCCGGAGCGCCCCGCGGGAAGGGACGGACGGGAGAGGCCGGTGGGACGGCCGGCGCGGCACCCGTCCGCGCCGGCCGTCCCGCCGGTCCGCCGCGCCCGGGCCTCAGGCCCCCGCGCCCAGCACCTTCTCCAGGGTCCCCAGGGCCCCCGCCAGCTCGTCCGACGTGATCGTCAGCGGCGGCGCGAGCCGGATCGTGGAGCCGTGGGTGTCCTTGACCAGGATGCCCTCGCGCATGAGGCGCTCACTGACCTCGCGCCCGGTGCCGAGCGCGGGGTCGACGTCCACCCCGGCCCACAGCCCCCGGGCCCGGAAGCCGACGACGCCCTTGCCGACCAGCGACTCCAGACCGCCCCGCAGCACCACGCCCAGCTCGGCCGCCCGGCGCTGGAACTCGCCCGTCTCCAGCAGTTCCACCACCGCCGTGCCGACCGCCGCCGCCAGCGGGTTGCCGCCGAAGGTCGACCCGTGTTCGCCGGGGTGCAGCACCTGGAGCACCTCGCGGCGGGCGACCACCGCCGACACCGGCACGATGCCGCCGCCGAGGGCCTTGCCGAGCAGCACCATGTCCGGGACGACCGACTCGTGCTCCACGGCCAGGGTCCGGCCCGTGCGGCCCAGGCCCGACTGGATCTCGTCGGCGACGAACAGGCACCCCTTGCGGGTGGTCAGTTCGCGCACCCCGGCCAGGTAGCCGTCGTCCGGGATGATCACGCCGGCCTCGCCCTGGACGGGCTCGATCAGCACGGCCGCCGTGGTCTCGTCCACGGCCTCCTCCAGCGCCGCCAGGTCGTTGTAGGGGACCACGCGGAAGCCCGGCGTGAAGGGGCCGAAGCCGCGGCGGGCCACCTCGTCCGTGGAGAAGCTGACGATGGTCGTCGTCCGGCCGTGGAAGTTGTCCGCGGCCACCACGATCGTGGCCCGGTCGGCGGGCACGCCCTTCACGTCGTAGGCCCACTTGCGGGCCACCTTGACCGCGCTCTCCACCGCCTCCGCGCCGGTGTTCATCGGCAGCACCATGTCGAGCCCGGTCAGCGCCGTCAGCCGCTCCGCGAACTCGGCGAGCCGGTCGTTGTGGAACGCGCGCGAGGTCAGGGTGAGCCGGTCCAGCTGGCGGTGCGCGGCCTCGATCAGCCCCGGGTGCCGGTGGCCGAAGTTGAGGGCCGAGTATCCGGCCAGCATGTCCAGGTAGCGGCGGCCCTCCACGTCCTCCACCCAGGTGCCCTCCGCCCGGGCGACGACCACGGGCAGCGGGTGGTAGTTGTGCGCGAGGACCGGTTCCTCGGCACCGATCAGATCGGCGGACGAACGGGTACGGGCGGCAGTGGTCATGAGCGGATCTCCTGAGTGCAGCACTTGATGCCGCCGCCGGCCTTGTGGAACTCCGACAGGTCGACGGGGACGGGAACGTAACCGCGGTCGGCGAGCCGGTCCGCGAGGGCCGTCGCCCCGGGCGAGATGAACACGTGGCGGCCGTCCGAGACGGAGTTCAGGCCGAAGGCCATCGCGTCCTCGCGGGTGGCGAGCACCGCGTCCGGGTACAGCCGGGCCAGCACCTCGCGGCTGCCGGGCGAGAACGCCTCCGGGTAGTACGCCACGTTCTCGTCGTCCAGCACGAACAGCGCCGTGTCCAGGTGGTAGAAGTACGGGTCCACCAGCGTCAGGCTGATCACCGGCACCCCGAAGTGCTCCTGCACCTCGCGGTGCGCCTCGCGCGTGGTGCGGAAACCGGTGCCGGCCAGGATCCACCGCCCGGCCGGCACGAGGTCGCCCTCGCCCTCGCACACCGACTCCGGGTGGTGCACCTCGTAGCCCTCGGCCTTGAACCACGTCTCGTACGCCGCGGACTCCGGGCGCCGCTCGGGCGCGTGGAACAGGGAGCCGAACACACGGCCCTCCACGACGACCGCCGCGTTCGCGGCGAACACCATGTCGGGCAGACCGGGTACGGGCTTCACGTTCTCCACGGTATGGCCGTGGTCCCGGTACGCGGCGACCAGCGACCGCCACTGGTGCTGGGCGCGGGAGACGTCGACGGGACGGTCGGGGTGCATCCACGGGTTGATCGCGTAGCGCACGGCGAAGTGTCTGGGTTCGCAGACGAGGTAGCGCCGCGGGCTCGGCACACGGGAGTCGGACACAGAGGGTTCCCTCCGCTTCCACACGGTGACGATGGGGTGATTCCACGGTATGGAGCCCCCCGGGCGGCCGACAAGCGACAACAGCTGCGCGTTCCCGCATGAACGCTGCGTCTTCAGCCCTCCGGACGCACGTCTGCTGCGCCCTCCGGAGCGGGCTGGCTGGCACCCGCCTCCGGACTGTCCGGGATCAGGTGGGACAGCACCATGACGCTGATCGTCTTCCGCACGAACGGCTCGGCACGGATGCGCTCCAGCACCTCCTCGAAGTGCTCCACGTCCCGGGCCCGCACGTGCAGCAGCGCGTCCGCGCCACCGGTCACCGTCATCGCCGCGGCGATCTCCGGATGGTTGCGCACCACCTCCGCCAGCCGCCGCGGCGGCGCCGCCCCCTCGCAGTACACCTCCACGTACGCCTCGGTGCGCCAGCCCAGCGCCGACGGCTCCACCGTCGCCGTGAAGCCGGTGATCACCCCGGTCTCCCGCAGCCGGTCCACCCGGCGCTTGACCGCCGTCGACGACAGCCCGACGGCCGCACCGATCTCGGCGAAGGACGTCCTGGCGTTCGCCATCAGGGCATTGACGATCTTGCGGTCGAGCTCGTCGAACGGCGTGGGCCTGCTGTTCATGGCGGCACTGTATCCAGCGCAGCCCGCCGCCCCCGGCATCCGTCCGCCACCCTGTCCTGCGGGAACGTCCACCCGGGGCGTGTCCAGACGTGACGTTCGGCCCTAGACTCCCGGCCATGCTGCGCGCCCTCGCCGTCGACGACGAACGCCCCTCGCTGGAGGAACTGCTCTACCTGCTCAACACCGACCCCCGGGTCGGCAGCGCCGAGGGCGCCTCGGACGCCACCGAGGCGCTGCGCCGCATCAACCGCGCCCTGGAGTCCGGGCCCGACGGGCCCGACGCCATCGACGTCGTCTTCCTCGACATCCAGATGCCGGGCCTGGACGGCCTCGACCTCGCCCGCCTGCTGTCCGGGTTCGCCCGGCCGCCGCTCGTCGTGTTCGTCACCGCCCACGAGGACTTCGCCGTCCAGGCCTTCGAACTCAAGGCCGTGGACTACGTCCTCAAACCCGTCCGCAGGGAACGCCTGGCCGAGGCGGTCCGCCGGATCGCCGAACGGCGCGTCCCCGCCCCGCGCGAGAGCGGCCCGCGCATCCCGGTGCACGAACCCGACCCCGACCACATCGCCGTCGAACTCGGCGGGGTCACCCGCTTCGTGGCCGTGGACGACATCACCCACGTGGAGGCCCAGGGCGACTACGCCCGGCTGCACACCGCCCGCGGCAGCCACCTGGTGCGGATCCCGCTGTCCACCCTCGAGGAGCGCTGGCGCTCCCGCGGCTTCGTCCGCATCCACCGCCGCCACCTGGTCGCCCTCGGCCACATCGGTGAACTCCGGCTGGACGCGGGTACGGTGAGCGTGCTGATCGGCACCGAGGAACTCCAGGTCAGCAGGCGGCACGCCCGCGAACTGCGCGACCTGCTGATGCGCCGGACCGCGGGATAGAGAAGGACGACGCCATGCCCCAGGACCCCACCGAGCGCCGCGTGGTCGTCACCGGACCGCCCCGCCGCGCGCGCCGTGCCTTCGGCTACTACCGCCCGCGCACCGAGATCGACGAGCAGACCACCCTCGGCCACACCTACGTGCGCTCCCTGATGCGCATCCAGCTGCGCGCCGGACTCACCGTGTTCGCGGTGCTGGTGCTGCTCATCGGACCGCTCCCGCTGGTCTTCGCCGCCGCCCCCGACGCCGGCCTGGAGTGGGGGGTGCTCGGCTTCGGCCTGTACGCCCCGCTCGTCCTGCTCGCCCGCTGGTACGTGCGCCGCGCCGAACGCAACGAACGCGACTTCGTGCGGCTCGTCGAGGACCGCTGAGACCGGGACCCCCAGTGCCGTGAACTCCAGCTACGCCGTCCCCGCCGTCGCCCTCGTGCTCGTCTCGACCGTCCTCGTGGGCGCCTTCGGCTTGCGCATATCGCGCACCACCTCCGACTTCTACGTCGCCTCCCGCACCGTCGGCCCACGCCTCAACGCCGCCGCCATCAGCGGCGAGTACCTGTCCGCCGCGTCCTTCCTCGGCATCGCCGGACTCGTCCTGGTGCAGGGCCCGGACATGCTCTGGTACCCGGTCGGCTACACCGCCGGCTACCTGGTGCTACTGCTGTTCGTCGCCGCCCCGCTGCGCCGCTCCGGCGCCTACACCCTCCCCGACTTCGCCGAGGCCCGGCTGGCCTCCCAGGCGGTGCGCCGGCTGGCGGGGGCGTTCGTCGTCGGCGTCGGCTGGCTCTACCTGCTGCCGCAGCTCCAGGGCGCCGGACTGACCCTCACCGTGCTGACCGGCGCGCCCGACTGGCTCGGCGGGGTGAGCGTCGCCGTCGTCGTCACCGCCATCGTCGCCGCCGGCGGCATGCGCAGCATCACCTTCGTCCAGGCCTTCCAGTACTGGCTCAAACTCACCGCCCTGCTCGTCCCCGCCTTGTTTTTGGTCCTCGCCTGGCAGGGCGACGGAGCACCCCGCCACACCTTCGACGAGCCGGCGGCCTTCCGCGAGCAGCGCGCCGTCCGGGTCGAGGACAGCCTCACCCTCCGGCTCGACGAGCCGCTCACCGTCACCGTGGACGGCTCCGTCGACGGCCGCCGCCACAGGGGCGGCGAGGTCACCCTCCCCGCGGGCAGCCACCACATCGCCGCCGGCACCCGCCTCACCTTCGCCGAGGGCGCCGAGGTGCCCTCCGCCGGGCAGGGTGCCGACGACGCCCTCTCGCCGTCCCGGGCCGAGTCCCGCGAGGAACGCCCGCTCTACGCCACGTACGGCCTGATGCTCGCCACGTTCTTCGGGACCATGGGATTGCCGCACGTCGTGGTGCGCTTCTACACCAGCCCGCACGGCGTCGCCGCCCGCCGCACCACCGTCGCCGTCCTCGGCCTGATCGGCGCCTTCTACCTGCTGCCGCCGCTCTACGGCGCGCTCGGCCGCCTGTACGCGCCCGAGCTCACCCTCACCGGCAACGCGGACGCCGCCGTCCTGCTGCTGCCCGGGCTGATGATCGGGGGAGTGGGCGGCGACCTGCTCGGCGCCCTGGTGGCGGGAGGCGCCTTCGCCGCCTTCCTGTCCACCGCGTCCGGACTGACCATGGCCGTCGCCGGGGTGCTCACCCAGGACGTGCTGCCCTCCCGGGGGGTGCGCCACTTCCGGCTGGGCACGGTACTGGCGATGGCCGTCCCGCTCGCCGGGAGCCTCCTCGTCGGCGGCCTGCCGGTGGCCGACGCCGTGGGCCTGGCCTTCGCCGTGTCGGCCTCGTCGTTCTGTCCCCTGCTGGTCCTCGGCATCTGGTGGCGCCAACTGACCCCGCCCGGTGCGGCCGCCGGGATGCTGGTGGGCGGCGGCGCCGCCTTCCTGGCGGTCGCCGCGACCATGGCCGGCTATCCCGGCCAGGGCGCCTGGCACGCGCTGCTCGCCTGGCCGGCCCTGTGGTCGGTGCCGCTGGGCTTCCTCACCATGATCCTCGTGTCGCTGGCCACCCCCGGCCGGGTGCCGCCCGGCACGGCGGCCGTCCTGGCCCGCTTCCACCTGCCGGAGGAACTGCGCACGGAGGTGTCCGCATGAGCGGTTTCCTGGCCGGACTGCTGGTCGCCGTGCTGCCGCTGCTGGCCGCCGGCTTCTGGCTCGGCCGCCGCACCGCCCGCCCGGCCGGACTGGCCGGACTGGGCACCGACGTCGAGCACGCCACCTTTGAGACCCTGCACACCGCGTCCCTGGCCACGCCCCCGCTGCGGGCCGGCCTGACCGAGGAGACCGCCCGCAAGTCGGCCCGCAAGCTGCGCTCCCTGCTCGGCACGGACGCCCTGTGCCTCACGGACCGCGAACAGGTGCTGGTCTGGGACGGCGTGGGGGCCCACCACCGCGCGGAGATCATGGAACGCCTCGCCGGTCCGCTCGACACCGGCCGCGGGGAGGCGTTCCCGCTGGCCTGCGACACGGCCGACTGCACGGTGCGCTGGGCCGTCGTGGCGCCGCTCACCGTCGACGACCGGGTGCACGGTGCGCTGGTCGCCTGCGCGCCGCGGGAGTCCGCGGTGCTGGTGCGGGCCGCCGGGGAGGTCGCCCGCTGGGTGTCCGTTCAGCTGGAGCTGGCCGACCTCGACCAGTCCCGCACCCGGCTCATCGAGGCCGAGATCCGGGCCCTGCGCGCGCAGATCTCCCCCCACTTCATCTTCAACTCACTCGCCGTGATCGCCTCGTTCGTGCGCACCGACCCCGAGCGGGCCCGCGAACTGCTTCTGGAGTTCGCCGACTTCACCCGCTACTCGTTCCGCCGGCACGGGGACTTCACCACGCTCGCCGACGAACTGCACGCCATCGACCACTACCTGGCCCTGGTGCGGGCACGCTTCGGCGACCGGCTCTCGGTGACCCTGCAGATCGCGCCCGAGGTGCTGCCGGTCGCGCTGCCCTTCCTGTGCCTCCAGCCGCTGGTGGAGAACGCCGTCAAGCACGGCCTGGAGGGCAAGGCCGACAAGTGCCACATCCAGATCACCGCCCAGGACGCCGGCGCCGAAGCCCTCGTGGTGATCGAGGACGACGGCGCCGGAATGGACCCCGGCACGCTGCGCCGCATCCTCGCCCACGAGGCCGGCTCCACCGGCGGGATCGGCCTGTCCAACGTCGACGACCGGCTCCGGCAGGTCTACGGCGACGACCACGGGCTGGTCATCGAGACCGCCCTGGGGGCCGGCATGAAGATCACCGTACGGCTGCCGAAGTACCAGCCCGGGGTCCATTCCGCGGGGCGGCTCGCCCCGAAGTGAGGGAGGAGGTGTGCTGCCACGCGTGAGCCTCAGCTGCGCGTGGCCGCGACTCCGAGGGTGATCACGCCCAGCACGACCCAGCCGAACCACAGCCAGCCGTTGCTGCCGAGCGCCACCGTGTAGGCCGTCACGGCGACCAGGGCGCCGATGGTGAGCGCCCCCATCGTCTTCACCGGAGTGGAACCGTTCGCAGAACCGGGCATCGCGACACCCTCCTCATGGTTCGGTTCCCTCCATGGTGCCCCCGTTGCGCCGCTTCACGGTGCACACGGCGACGTGTGGGCCGGTTTGCGGTGGTTTGTCGCTGGTCCAGGCCCCGGACACGTACAAGGAGGGGTCGAAGCCGTAGTCACGCGGCGGCACCTCCCGCGCGCAGACCTCGACGGCCGCGCCCCGCCCGGCCCCCGCGCGCGGGACGTCCTCTTCGCCCAGTCGGGTGAATCCGAGCACCTGTTCCTCGTACCGCCCGCCGCACGGCACCAGCCGGGCGGTCCCGCGGGGCGTCGCGTCCAGGCAGTCCCGGCGCTGCATGGCCGCGGGGTCGGCGAACTCGGTGCCGAACCGGCGGCGGTCGCCCAGCGGGCCGAACACCGGACCGTGCGCGCCCAGCACCAGACAGGCCGTGCGCCGCCCGGCCGCCTCGAACCCCTCCGCAGAGGGCACGACGGCGACCGAGCGGACGTCGGCCAGCCGCTCGCGGGCCTGCCTGGTCCGTTCCTCGCAGCGCGCCGGACCGTGGTCCCGGGCCTCCTCGGCGGAGGCGGCCTCCACCACGGCCATGACCTGCCCGTCGGGGGCCCGGCCCGCGCAGCCCGGGTCGACGGCGAGCCGGGGCGCGCCGGTGAAGCGGCGGCCCGCGGGCCAGTCGGCCAGCACACAGTCCCCCTCCCGCAGGGGTTCGGCCAGCCCGACGGCCTCCCCGTAGGGCATCGCC
>NZ_JAAGMD010000189.1 GCF_010548465.1 Streptomyces sp. SID14436
ACGGGCCGACGGAGTGCTCCGACGACGTCACCCACGCCGTCATCACCCCGACCACCACCCTCGACACCCGCGCCCCCATCGGCCACCCCGTCCGCAACACCCGCCTCTACATCCTCGACCACCACCTCCAACCCGTACCCCCCGGCACACCCGGCGAGCTCTACGTCGCCGGCACCGGCGTCGGACACGGCTACCTCAACGACCCCGCCAAAACCGCCACCACCTTCACCGCCGACCCCCACAACCCCCACCCCGGCGCCCGCATGTACCGCACCGGCGACCGCGTCCGCCAACGCCCCGACGGCCAACTCGAATTCCTCGAACGCACCGACCACCAGATCAAAATCCGCGGCCACCGCATCGAACTCGGCGAAATCGAAACCGCCCTCCGCCGCCTCCCCGGCATCACCGACGCCGCCACCACCGTCCACCACGGACAACTCGTCGGATATCTGATCGGGACCACCGAGGACGCGAAGACCGCTCTCGCGGCCACGCTGCCGGGCTACATGGTCCCCAGCACCTTCGTCACCCTCCCCGCCCTCCCCCTCACCCCCAACGGCAAGATCGACCGCAAGGCCCTGCCCGCACCCGACCCCACGGCCCACCCGACGGGTCCGGCGCGGGAGCCCCGTACGGACACCGAGCGCGCCCTCGGCGCGGTCTTCGCGGGCGTGCTCGGGCTGCCGTCCGTCTCGATCGACGACAGCTTCTTCGACCTCGGCGGCGACAGCATCCGCTCCATCGAGGTGGTCGCCGGGGCCCGGCGGGCCGGGCTGCGGGTCACCGCCGCCGACGTGTTCACCCACAAGACGGTGGCCGCGCTGGCCGCCGCCGTCGGTGACGCCGAGCCCGCCGAGATCGCCGGCACCGACGACGGCGTGGGCGAGCTGGCACCCCTCCCGGTGATGCTGCGGCTCCTGGAGGAGGGCGGGCCGGTCGACGGGTTCAACCAGTCCGTGGTCCTCACCACCCCCGCCGCTCTGGACCTGCCACGGCTCACCGGGGCGCTCCAGCGGGTCGTCGACCACCACGACGCCCTGCGGCTGCGCCTGACGGGCCGGGGTCCCGACGACTGGCGGCTGGTGGTCGGCGCGCCGGGCACGGTGCGGGTGGCGCCGCTGGTGACCCGCATCGACGCGGGCCACCGCGCGTTCGCGGACGAGGCCCTGCTGCGGCGGGCGGTGGCCGCCCAGGCGGAGGCCGCGCGCGACCGGCTGGCCCCGCGCGAGGGGATCACGCTGCAGGCCGTGTGGATCGACCGCGGGCCGGACCGTCCCGGCCGGCTGATCCTGATGCTGCACCACCTCGTCGTGGACGGCGTCTCGTGGCGCGTGCTGCTGCCCGACCTGCTCACCGCCTACGAGCGGCCCGACGCGGCCCTGGACCCGGTCGGCACCTCCCTGCGCCACTGGTCCGGTCTGCTCCGGGAGCAGGCGGCGTCGCGCACCGGGGAACTCCCGTACTGGGAGACCCTGCTGTCGCACCGGGAACGCCCGGTCGGCGCGCGGGCGCTGGACCCGGACCGGGACACCTACGCCACCGCCCGGACCCTGCGCCTGACCCTGCCGGCCGAGCACACCCGTCCGCTCCTGGAGCACGGCCCCGTGGCCTTCCAGGCGGAGATCAACGACGTGCTGCTCGCCGGGCTCGGCCTGGCCGTGGCCGACTGGCGCGGCCGGAGCCTGCTCGTGGAGGTCGAGACGCACGGGCGGGAGCAGCTGCACGCGGGCGTCGACCTCTCCCGTACCGTCGGCTGGTTCACCGGCACCCATCCGGTGCTGCTGCGGGCCGCCGCGCTCGGTGCCGAGCAGGCGGTCAAGGAGATGCGGGAGCAGCTCGCCGCGCTCCCCGACCACGGGCTCGGCCACGGCATCCTGCGCCACCTCGGCGACGGGTCCGCCCGGCTGCCCGCAGTGAACCCGCAGCTCGGCTTCAACTACCTGGGCCGTTTCGCCGCCGTGGAATCCTACGACGGCGGCTGGGCGGCGGCGCCCGAGGCGCGGGAGGCGTTCGCGGCGACGTCCGGCGGCATGCCACTGGGCCACACCGTCGAGGTGGACGCCCTGGTCGAGGACGGCCCCGACGGGCCGGTCCTGGTCGCCACCTGGACGTGGGCCGGCCGGCTGCTGGAGTCCGAGGACGCCGAGGCGCTGGCCGAGGGCTGGTTCCGGGCGCTGCGCACCCTGGCCGAGCGGGCGGGCGAACTCGCCGCGGCCCGGGCCCCGGTGGCCGGCGGGCGGCGGCCGGCGCTGCTCCTCGAGGCGTTCGAGGAGGTGCTGCCGATCCGGCCCGACGGCAGCCGCGAGCCGCTGTTCTTCCTGCACGGCGGGGTGGGGCTGAGCTGGCCGTACCTCGGGCTGGCCGAGCACCTGTCCGAGGACTTCCCGGTCTACGGTTTCCAGGCGTCCGGGATCGTCACGGAAGCGCCGCTCGCGGCGTCGATCGCGGACATGGCCGAGGACTACGTCCGCCGGATCCTGCAGATCCAGCCCGAGGGTCCCTACCACCTCGTCGGCTGGTCCTTCGGCGGGCTCCTCGCCCACGCGGCGGCCACCCGACTGGAAGGGCTCGGGCACCGTGTGGCGCTGCTGGCGAACCTCGACAGCTACCCCGTTCCGGAGCCGGACGGCATCCCGGACGACCGGGCCCTCCTCGCCAAGATCCTGGAGTACTGCGGGTACGACGCGGCGGCGTTCGCCGGCGGGGAGCCCACGCTCTCCGAGGTGCTGGAGCTGTTCCGGCGGGACGCCAACCCGCTGGCCGGCCTCGACGAGGCGCAGCTGGCCCGGCTGCTGCGCATCGTGCGCCATCACGCGGTCCTCAGCGCCGAGTTCGTGCCGGACCGCTTCGGCGGGGACGTGCTCTTCCTGTCGGCCGAGGAGGGCGTCGACGAGGACTCCCCGACGGTGGCGGTGTGGGAGCCGTACATCGGCGGACGCGTCACGCACCACGGCATCGCCTCGGACCACGACGGAATGATGCGGCCCGAACCGCAGCGGGAGATCGGCCGGATCCTCGCCGCACACCTCGAACGACTGCGGTGACATCGCTCAACCACCGCGGAGACATCCGAAATCGGCTTCCGGAAAGGACCCCGGACGGCTTCGGCCCCGGCATTCCGGACCTGTTCCCCGAGGAAGGGACATCCATGAAGAACAACCCGTTCGACGACGACAACGGCACCTTCCTGGTGCTGGTCAACGACGAGGGGCAGCACTGCATCTGGCCCGAGTTCGCCGCCGTCCCGGCCGGCTGGACCACCGTCCTGCCCGCCGGCCCCCGCGACGCCGCGCTCGAGCACATCGAGCGCACCTGGACCGACATGCGTCCCCAGTCCCTCATCCGCAACGCCGCCTGAGCACCAGGCCATCCAGATCCGAGAGGCAGCTGCCATGACTGTGAACACGTCCGTGGACGTCACGGCCGTCCGGGCCATCATCGTCGACATCCTGGAGCTCGAGGACGACGAGCTGACGGGCACCAGCCTGTTCATCGAGGACCACGGCGCGGACTCGCTGGGCGCCATCGAGATCCTCTCCCGCATCGAGAAGGAACTCGGCGTCGTCATCCCGCAGGACGCGCTGGTCAAGCTGGTCAACCTGGACGCCGTCCTCGCCGTCCTGGCCACGGCGGAACGGCGCCGGCCGTGACCGCCGCCCCGACGACGGCCGGCCCCGCCGGGGGGCCGCGCCGCGTCGTCCTCACCGGCTGCGGCGCCCTGTCCAGCATCGGCAACGGGGTCGCCGAGTTCACCGCGGGCCTGCGGGCCGGCCGGGTCGGCACCGGCGACATCACCGTCTTCGACACGGCCGGCTTCCCCAGCCGGCGCGGCCACCAGGTGCACGGCTTCGACGCCGCCGCCCTGCTGCACCGCGTGGATCCTGAACGGACGGGCCGGGCCACGCAGTTCGCGGCCGCCGCGGCCCGCATGGCGGTCGACGACGCGGGACTCGATGAGGAGTGGCTGCTCGCCCGGCGCGGCACCGTCGTCGTCGGCACCACCGACGGGGAGGTCGGCGAGCTCGACCTGCTGACCGAGTCGGCGCTCGCCCTCGGGCTCACCGCCTTCACCGGCGCGAGCCTGGGCCGGACCGCCACCGGCAGCCTCGCGCTCGGCGTGGTCCGCGAGCTCGGCCTGTCCGACGTGGAGACCTCCACGGTCGCCACCGCCTGCGCTGCCGGCAACTACGCGATCGGCGCCGGGTTCGACGCCCTGCGCGGCGGCCGCGCCGAATGGGCCCTCGTCGGCGGGGCGGACGCGCTGAACCGGAAGACCTTCGCGGGCTTCTCCCGGCTCGGCCTCGTCGCCCCCGACGAGTGCCGTCCGTTCGACACCGACCGGGCGGGCCTGCTCACCGGCGAGGGCGCGGGCGTGCTGCTGCTGGAGACCGAGGAGTCCGCGCTGGCCCGTGGCGCGCGGATCTACGCGGAGGTCCTCGGCTACGGCATCAACTGCGACGCCGCGCACCCCACCGCGCCCGAACGGGACAGCGTGGCCCGCTGCATCCGGCTCGCCCTGGACAACGCGTCCGTGAAGCCGGAGGAGGTCGATCTGGTCTCCGCGCACGGCACCGGCACCCCGACCAACGACGCCACCGAGGTCGCGGCGATCCGGCAGGTCTACGGGGACCGGCCGCCGCGCACCATCGGCGTCAAGTCGATGATCGGGCACACCATGGGGGCCGCCAGCGCCCTGGGCGCCATCGCCTCCGCGCTCGCCGTCCGGCACGGCTTCGTGCCGCCCACGGCCAACCACCGCACCACCGACCCGGACTGTCCCGTCGACGTGGTGCCGAACACTGCCGTCGACGCCGACGTGCGGATCGTGCAGAACAACGGCCTCGCGTTCGGCGGCAACAACGCCGTCGTCCTGCTCGGCCGCCACGAGAGCCCCCGAGGGGAGTCCGTCCGATGAGTACCGCGGTCATCACCGCATGGTCGGCCGTGTCGCCGTACGGCACGGGCCGCGACCCGCTCGCCGCGGGGCTGCGCGCCCGTGCCGGGGCGCCCGCGTCCGCCGGGCCCGAGGAGTGGACCGCGGACCCGGACGCGACGGCCCGTGTCGTGCCCGGATTCGAGGTCCGCGAGGCGCTGGGGAAGGCCGGCACGCGCGGCATGGACCGGCTGACCGGCCTCACCGCGGTCACCGTCCGGGAGCTGCTGTCCGGCACCGCCCCGGCCGGCGCCGACGGCACGTCCGGCCGGGACGGTTCGCCCGGTCCGGACGGCGACCTCGGCACCGGTCTCGTGCTGGGCATCGCGTCCGGCAGCGTCCAGGGCTTCATGGAGTTCACCAAGGCGTCCCTCGAAGGCGCCAGCCCCATCGACGTGCCGCCGTCGAAGACGCCCAACATGGCGATGAACCGGGCCGCTTCGGCCAGCGCGATCCGCCACCGCCTGAAGGGGCCCAACACCACCGTGGCGGCCGGCCGGCTCTCCGGTCTGGTCGCCCTGGACCAGGCGCGCAGGCTCCTCGCCGACGGGCGCGCGCAGCGGGTGCTGACCGGGTCGGCCGAGGAGTACTCGGCGGCCCGCGCCCACCTCACGCACGCCGCGCACGGCGCCGGTGTGGTGCTGGGCGAGGGCTGCGTCATGGTCCTGCTGGAGCCCGGGGACGCGGCGGCCGGCGAGCCGCTGGCCGAGGTGCTGGCGGTCCACCACCGGGTGGCGCCGGACGGCGACTTCGCCGGGGCGCTCACGGCGGCGGTGC
>NZ_JAAGMD010000210.1 GCF_010548465.1 Streptomyces sp. SID14436
TTTACAACCCGAAGGCCGTCATCCCTCACGCGGCGTCGCTGCATCAGGCTTTCGCCCATTGTGCAATATTCCCCACTGCTGCCTCCCGTAGGAGTCTGGGCCGTGTCTCAGTCCCAGTGTGGCCGGTCGCCCTCTCAGGCCGGCTACCCGTCGTCGCCTTGGTGAGCCGTTACCTCACCAACAAGCTGATAGGCCGCGGGCTCATCCTGCACCGCCGGAGCTTTCGAACCCCGCAGATGCCTGCGAGGCTCAGTATCCGGTATTAGACCCCGTTTCCAGGGCTTGTCCCAGAGTGCAGGGCAGATTGCCCACGTGTTACTCACCCGTTCGCCACTAATCCCCACCCGAAGGTGGTTCATCGTTCGACTTGCATGTGTTAAGCACGCCGCCAGCGTTCGTCCTGAGCCAGGATCAAACTCTCCGTGAATGTGTACCCGTAATCGGGTGTCACACCACGAGAGCGGAACCACCGGAGGAATAGTCCGATGGTTCACAGCGTCCTCGCTGTGTGTATTTCAAAGGAACCTCGACCATCCGAAACCGGATGGACGGGGCATCAACATATCTGGCGTTGACTTTTGGCACGCTGTTGAGTTCTCAAGGAACGGACGCTTCCTTCGTACTCACCCTCTCGGGCTTTCCTCCGGGCGCTTCCCTTCGGTGTTTCCGACTCTATCAGCATTTTTCCGGCCCTTTGACCACCCTCCTGCGAGCACGCAGAAGAGGATCCCAGGAGTAGGATCTGACGAGTTGGTTTGCCTGCCGGGCAGGACGCACGATCGCATCCCTCAGCCCCATGCAGGAGTCACGACTGTACACGGGGTCGCGGACCACGTGCAAATCCATTAGGGTGATGTGGTCTAGACCTCTAATCCGGATCTTCCGCCCGGAACCGGTACGTCCTATGACATACCCTGCTGCACAGTGCGCGGTCCGGGACAGGTAGTGGCCGCGCTTCTCCAGATCTCCACCCGGGAGGCTTCCCATGACCACCGTGACGTCCCCGCTCTCAGGACGGGCCATCGGACTGGCAGCTGTGCCCGATCCCGTCTTCTCCGGGGCCATGGTCGGCCCGGGTACCGCGATCGATCCCGTACGGGAGCCCTCCACGGCCGTCTCCCCCGTGGACGGTGTCATCGTCTCGCTGCACCCGCACGCCTTCGTCGTCGTCGACGGCGGTGGACACGGCGTCCTCACCCACCTCGGCATCGACACGGTGCAGTTGAACGGCGAGGGCTTCGAGCTGCTCGTCAACAAGGGCGACACGGTCACCCGGGGTCAGAGCATCGTGCGCTGGGACCCCGCCGCCGTCGAGGCCGCCGGCAAGTCCCCGGTGTGCCCGGTGGTGGCGCTGGAAGCCGCTGCCGACGTGCTCTCGGAGCTGCGCGAGGACGGTGACGTGGCGGCCGGTGACACCCTCTTCCTCTGGAAGTGATGACCGCGCTGCCGGTGCCGGCGCTCCTGGCGTTTACGTAAGAACGACAACCAACGCTGCGGCCGGGTGCGCCGCACTATTCGGAGACGGGTGAGATGGAGACAACGCTGCAGGGTGTGGGCGTGAGCCACGGCGTGGCGATCGGCGAGGTGCGGCACATGGGTACGGCCGTGCTCGAGCCGCCGGCCAGGCAGATCACTGCGGACGAGGTCGAGCGTGAGCAGGGGCGGGCCCGCAAGGCCGTGGAGGCGGTCGCCGCCGACCTGATGGCGCGCGGCAATCTCGCGGGCGGCGAGGCCCAGGCGGTGCTCGAGGCGCAGGCCATGATGGCGCAGGACCCCGAGTTGATGACGGACGTGGAGCGGCGCATCACCGGCGGGAGCACCGCCGAGCGGGCGGTGTACGACGCGTTCGCCGCCTACCGTGAGCTGCTGGCCGGAGCCGGTGAGTACATGGCCGGCCGGGTGGCCGACCTGGACGACGTGCGCAACCGCATCGTCGCCCGGCTGCTGGGCGTGCCGATGCCGGGTGTCCCGGACAGCGACGAGCCGTATGTGCTCGTGGCCCGTGATCTGGCTCCCGCGGACACCGCGCTGCTCGATCCGACGCTGGTGCTCGGTTTCGTGACCGAGGAGGGCGGGCCCACCAGTCACAGCGCCATCCTGGCGCGGGCGCTCGGTGTTCCCGCCGTGGTGGCCCTGCCGGGCGCCGGTGAGCTCGCCGAGGGCACGGTGATCGCCGTGGACGGCAGCTCCGGCGAGATCTTCGTGAACCCGAGCGAGGAGAAGAAGGCGCAGCTGGAGGCCGCGGCGGCCGAGCGCCGGGCGGCGCTGGCGTCGGCGACGGGTCCGGGGGCGACCTCCGACGGGCACAAGGTGCCGTTGCTCGCCAACATCGGTGGTCCCGCCGATGTGGAGGCGGCCGTCGAGGCGGGTGCCGAGGGTGTCGGTCTCTTCCGTACGGAATTTCTTTTCCTGGACGACAGCAAGAAGGCGCCCTCCAAGGAGAAGCAGGTCGCGGCGTACCGTCAGGTGCTGGAGGCGTTCCCCGACGGCCGGGTCGTCGTACGCGTGCTGGACGCGGGTGCGGACAAGCCGCTGGACTTCCTGACCCCGGGCGACGAGCCGAACCCCGCCCTGGGCGTGCGGGGTCTGCGGACGCTGCTCGACCACCCGGAGGTGCTGCGGACGCAGCTGTCCGCGCTGGCCGAGGCCGCCGAGGGGCTGTCGGTGTACCTCGAGGTGATGGCCCCGATGGTGGCCGACCGCGCGGATGCCCGGGCGTTCGCCGAGGCCTGCCGCGAGGCCGGTCTGCGGGCGAAGTTCGGTGCGATGGTCGAGATCCCGTCGGCCGCCCTGCGGGCGCGGTCGATCCTGCAGGAGGTGGAGTTCCTCTCGCTGGGCACGAACGATCTGGCGCAGTACACGTTCGCCGCCGACCGGCAGGTGGGTGCGGTGTCCCGGCTGCAGGACCCGTGGCAGCCCGCGCTGCTCGACCTGGTGGCGCTGTCCGCGGAGGCGGCGCGGGCCGAGGGCAAGAGCTGCGGTGTCTGCGGTGAGGCGGCGTCCGACCCGCTGCTGGCGTGTGTGCTGACCGGTCTGGGTGTCACCTCTCTCTCCATGGGCGCGGCGTCCATCCCCTATGTACGGGCGACGCTGGCGAAGTACACGCTGGCGCAGTGCGAGCGGGCCGCGTCGGCGGCGCGGGCGGCGGACAGTGCGGACGAGGCGCGCAGCGCCGCCCGGTCGGTGCTGTCGGGCGAGTAGTCCGACCGTCGGCAGTCGGGCGGTCGCGCAGGCGGCCGGTGACAGGGGCGCTCCCGTGGGCCGGGAGCGCCCCTTCGGCGTGTGCGGGCCGGGCCGTGGTGGCCGGTGTCAGTGACCGTGGGCCGGGCCCGTTCCGCTGTCGCCGAGGTCGGGGGCCGCGCAGTAGTCGACGTCGGACTCGGGGGCGATGAGGTCTCCGGATTCCGCGTCGGTGCAGTAGGCGTCGAAGACCTCGCCGGCCGTGAGCGGGACGAGGCCGTAGCCGCGCAGCCGCCAGCCGTGGACGCGGTCGGGGAGGCCGGGTGCGCTGATGCGGACGACGAGTCCGCCCGGGCTGTGGGTGGCGAGTCCGACGGCGAGGACGGCGGTGAACTCGAGTGCCTCGGCCTCGTCCAGGTCCGGCCGGCCGTCGTGGTCGTCGGCGTGGAGAACGGCGAGGAGGGTCTCGGCGGGGCCGGAGACGCTGCACACCAGGTGCCGGTGGCCGGGCGGGGCGGTGTCCAGGATGCGGGTGAGCAGGTGCGAGGCGCGGGCGTGGGCCGCGCGGCCCAGGTCTTCGCCGCAGGTGGTGCAGGGGCCCAGGCGGGCGAGGAGGGAGGCGGCGTACTCCCAGGTGGCCTGCCGGACGCCCTCGTCGACGAGGGCGGGGACGAGCGCGGTCAGGGGTTCGCCGCCGTAGGGGACGGTGGGGCCGGTGGCGGCGAGTTCGGCGGTGAACCGGGTGCGGCTGGTGTGGCTGTCCGGGTCGAGGCCGCCACGGGCGCAGTAGTCGGCGTACTCCACGGGGTCGAAGAGGGCCAGCGTGGTGTGGCCGCCCTGGAGGGCGCGGGTCCTGAGGACGGCCTCCACGTGCCGGAGGTAGGTGGGGTGGTCCTCGAAGGCGAAGCTGCGGTAGCGCCGCATGGCGCGGAAGTCGTGTTCGTCGGTGAGCAGGCCGATGGTGCCCGCGATCTCACGGCGCAGGACGCGTCGGAGGGTGCGGTGGTCGGTGTGTGCCATGTGTCCCCCTGTGCACAGTCGGTCAATGCTCACTCACCGTAGTCGGGGGCACTGACAGTGGGGTCCGGGTGAGGCGGTCGCGCACCAGCCGGTGCTGGAGCAGGCAGGTCGCGGCGATGGTGGTGCCGAAGGCGGCCCAGCCGAGGGGGCCGACGGCGATGGCGGCGGTGACGGTGAGCGGGCCGATGCTGCGCTGGGCGGCCTGGGCGAGGCCGTGGGCTCCGAGGTAGGAGCCCTGGGCGGCCTCGGGTGCGAGGGCGACGGAGAGTTCCCAGGAGACGGTGGCGTGGAGCATCTCGGCGACGGTGAACGCGACGGCGGCGGCGGTGAGGAAGAGGGTGGCGGCGACGGCTCCGTCGGCGGTGGAGAGGGCGAGGGTGATGCCGCCGAGGCAGAAGAGGCCGCTGAGGGGCAGCAGGAGGGTGCGGGCGGCCGCGGTGGTGGCGCCGAAGCGGGCCAGGGGGACCTGGAGGGCCACGACCATCACGTTGTTGAGCACCATCAGCAGGGGAGCAAGGCCGTGCGGGGCGTCCGTGGCGTGGACGATCCACAGGGGGAGGCCCACCTTGAAGACCGCGTCGTCGAGGAAGAGGACGGTCTCGGTGGCGACGTAGGCGAGGTAGGTGCGGTCGCGCCAGGGACTGGCCGGGCGGGTCGTGGGGGCGTCGTCGCGGGAGGTGGCGACGGTGCGGGAGGCGGACGGGGGTTCGCCGCAGCGCAGGGTGAGCAGGGCGCAGGCGAGGAAGGACAGGCCGTCTCCGACGAGGAGCCACTGGTAGGCGGCGGAGTCGTTCAGGGCGAGGGCGGCTGCCGCGGCGAGGCCGCCGAGGGCCCAGCCGGCGTTGGCGACGGTGCGCTGGATGGCCTGGTAGCGGACGCGGTCGGGGCCGGCGATGCGGGTGGCGTACAGCTTGGTGAGGACGTTCCCGGCGCGGTCGCCGAGGCTGCCGACGGCGCAGAAGGCGAGGAGCAGGGCGAAGTCGTCGGTGGTGAGCAGGGCGAGGGCGGCGAGGGCGCGCACGGTCTGGACGACGGTCAGCACGCGCGTGAGGGGGAAGCGGTCGGCGATGTGGCCGGCCAGGGGCGAGCCGATGATGCCGACGGCTCCGGCGACGGCGACGAGGGTGCCGATGCGGGCGACGGAGAGGTGGGAGACGTAGGTGAAGTAGAGGACGGACACGGAGGTCCACAGGCCGCTGCCGATCCGGTCGACGAGGGCGATGGTGACCATGCGGCGGCCGTCGGGGCCGCCGGGAACGCGTTCGGACCAGGTGACTGCGCGGCGCACCGGATGCACTGCTCCCCCTTGCGTGAAGTTATGTATTGATACATAATCAACTCTGTGGCATCACAATATGCGATCAGTGGGACGACGGCCAAGGGAATTGCCGCATCGGTCGAACTCGGTGTGGCGGAGGGCGCGTTGGGGCCGGGCGCCGCGCTGCCTCCGGTGCGGCGGCTGGCGGAGGAGCTGGGCGTCAGCCCGGGGACGGTCGCCACGGCGTACAAGGAGCTGCGGCGGCGGGGCATCGTCGTCACGCGCGGGCGCGGCGGCACGGTGGTCGCACCGGCGCCCGCCGTGGCGTCACGGCGTCCGCCGCGCGTCCCGGAGGGCGTGCGGGATCTGGCCGGGGGCCACCCCGATCCCGCCCTGCTTCCCGGGCCGGTCCCTCCCGGGAGCCTGGCCCTCGACGCGCGCTCGCACCGGGCGACGCCCAGGCTGGCCAAGCTGGAACAGGCGGTGCGGGAGCTGCTGGAACCGGACGGCGTGCCCGCGGCACACGTGAGCTTCGCCCACGGGGCGCTGGACCTGATCGGACGGCTGCTGTCCGTGGAGCTGCGTCCCGGGGACGCGGTGGCCATGGAGGACCCCGGCTACCACCATCTGCTGGATCTGCTCACCGCGCTCGGACTGCGGGCGGTGCCGGTGGCCGTGGACGACGAGGGCATGCGGCCGGACGCGCTGCGGGCGGCGCTGCGGGCCGGGGTGCGCTGCGTGGTGTGCAGTCCGCGCGCCCAGAACCCGCGGGGCGGTCACTTCTCCGCGGCCCGCAGGGACGCGCTGGCGGACCTCCTCCGGGCGCATGCCGACGTGCTGGTCGTCGAGAACGACCACGCCTCCGCCGTCGCCGGGGCCCCGCTGCACACGCTGGCCGCCGCCGGTCTGCCGCGCTGGGTGCACGTGCGGACGGTGAGCAAGTTCCTGGGCGCCGACCTGCGGTGGGCCGCGGCGGCCGGCGACCCCGTCACCCAGTCCCGGCACGACGGCCGGATGCTGCTGACGTCGGGCTGGGTCAGCCACCTGCTGCAGGAGGTCCTGCACGGCCTGCTGACCGACGACGGCACGCGTGCCCTGGTGGCACGCGCCGGGGAGACGTACGCCCTGCGCCGCACCGCGCTGCTGCGCGAGCTCGGCACGCGCGGCATCGAGGCGTACGGGGCCAGCGGGATGAACGTGTGGGTGCCCGTCCGGGACGAGTCGGCGGTGGTCAACGGGCTGCGGTCGTACGGCTGGTGGGTCGCGGCCGGGGCCCGTTTCCGGCTGTCGTCCCCGGCGGGCGTGCGGATCAGCACGGCCGCGCTGGACCCGGCCGACGCGGTGCGCCTGGCCTCGGACTTCGCCGCTGTGCTCGGTGAGTCCGAGGCCACGTACGGGGGATGACGTGCCCCGCCCGGCCGCGCTTCGCCCGGGCGTGCCCCGCCCGGCCGCTCAGGCGCGCTTGCGGGCCAGGTCCTCGTAGAACGCCAGCAGGTCGAGGTTGTCGATGGAGCCGGGGTTGACCGCCTTCTCCAGCGGGGTGCCCTGGAGTAGCCGTTTGACCGGGACCTCGATGCGCTTGCCGGTGAGGGTGTGCGGGATGCCGGGCACCTCGATGACCTCGTCCGGGACGTGGCGCGGTGACAGCTCCCGGCGGATGGTCTGCTTGATGCGGTCCAGCAGGGCGTCGTCGAGCGTGGCCCCGGGGGCCAGGTGGACGAACAGGGGCATCCAGTAGCCGCCGTCGGGCTGTTCGATGCCGATGACGAGCGATTCCCGGATCTCGGGCAGCCGCTCGACCGCCTCGTAGATGTCGGCGGACCCCATGCGCACGCCCTGCCGGTTGAGCGTGGAGTCCGAGCGGCCGTGGATGATCACCGAGCCGCGCGAGGTGACGGTGATCCAGTCGCCGTGCCGCCACACGCCGGGATAGACGTCGAAGTAGCTGTCGTGGTAGCGGCTGCCGTCCGGGTCGTTCCAGAAGTGGACGGGCATCGAGGGCATGGGGTTGGTGACCACGAGCTCGCCGACCCCGTCGGTCAGGGGCCGGCCGGCGGGGTCCCAGGACTGCAGGTCGGTGCCCAGGCAGGCGGCCTGGAGTTCGCCCACGTACACCGGCAGCGTGGGGACGGCGCCGGCGAAGCAGGAGCAGACGTCGGTTCCGCCGCTGACGGAGGCGATCCACAGGTCGTCGCGCACCTCGTCGTGGAGCCACTGGAACCCGTCGGGCGGGAGCGGCGAGCCGGTGGTGGCCACGCAATGCACCGCGGACAGGTCGAAGTCGCGCGCGGGGTGCACGCCGGCCTTGCGGCAGGCCATCACGTAGGCGGCGGACGTGCCGTACAGGGTGGCCCCGGTGCGTTCGGCGATCCGCCACTGGGCCGCCGTGTCCGGGTAGCCGGGGCTGCCGTCGTACAGGACGATCGTCGTGCCGGTGAGGAGGCCGGAGACGAGGAAGTTCCACATCATCCAGCCGGTCGAGGTGTACCAGAAGAAGCGGTCGTCCGGCCCCAGGTCGCAGTGCAGGCCGAGCTGCTTGAGGTGTTCCAGCAGGATGCCGCCCTGGGACTGGACGATCGCCTTGGGCAGGCCGGTGGTGCCGGAGGAGTAGAGCACCCACAGGGGGTGGTCGAAGGGCACCTGGTCGAAGACCGGTTCGGTGCCGGCGGAGGTGAGGGCCGACCAGTCCAGCGCGCCGTCGGGGGCGTCCGTGCCCAGCAGCGGGATGTGCACGACGGCGCGCAGGGTGGGCAGCTCGCGGCGCAGCTCGGCGACGACGTCCCGCCGGTCGTGTTCCTTGCCGCCGTAGCGGTATCCGTCGACGGTGAACAGGACGACCGGCTCGACCTGCTGGAAGCGGTCGAGGACGCTGCGGGCGCCGAAGTCGGGCGCGCACGACGTCCACACGCCGCCCACGGCGGCTGTGGCGAGGAAGGCGACGACGGCCTGGGGGACGTTGGGCAGGTAGCCGCTGACGCGGTCTCCGGGGCGCACGCCCAGGGCCCGCAGCTCGGCGGCCAGGGAGCCGACCTGGCGGCTCAGCTCGGCCCAGGTGACGGGGCGCGGCTCGTGGGTCTCGTCGACGTGGAGCAGGGCGGGGGCGTCGGGCCGGTCCGCGGCCGCGCGCAGGGCGTGTTCGGCGTAGTTGAGCGTCGCGCCGGGGAACCACCGGGCGCCCGGCATGGAGCGGTCGGCGAGCACGCGGTCGGGCGGCGTCGAGAAACGGACGTCGAACCACTGTGCGACGGCTGCCCAGAAGGTCTCGAGCTCCTCCACCGACCAGCGGTGCAGGGCCGCGTACCCGCCCTCGGCGGGGGCACCGTGGTGCCGGGCGGCCCAGGACTGGAACTCGGTGATCCGCGCGCGGGCGATTCGTTCCGGATCGGGCTGCCAGAGGGGCAGGGCATTCGCGGTCGACATGGGGCGGCTCCCGGACTGTGCGCATGGTGTGCGTCCCGCGCGCACGGGCTGGGGTGTGCGCGTGACGCGGCTGACAGGGACGATGCCATGTGATCGACTTCCGCACCAGGGTGCCCCTCACACACGCCGTGTCGTGGGATGTGCTCCGCCCGTGGATGAACGGCAGTTGAACGGCACGCCCGCGGGCAGCGGCGAGTGGCAGGGTGAGCAGCATGGACGGTCGTGACCTGGTGCGTTCGGTGAGGGCGGTCGGCTCGATGGGGCCGGCTCAGGGGTTGCGCGCCGTACGGGCGGCGTGGCGCGGGCACCGCGCCGACGCCGCCGGGCTGCCGCGGCGCGGCCC
>NZ_JAAGMD010000233.1 GCF_010548465.1 Streptomyces sp. SID14436
CGGCGCCGGCGGGCTCCCCGCGCTGCGGCTGCCGCGGCTCGGTCAGAACTTGCCGTAGCGTCCCGTGAGGTCGGCCTCCCGGCACAGGGCCGAGCCGATCAGGCAGGACACGTTCGCGTACTTGCGGGTGTAGACGTTGGTGACCTTGCCACCGTTGTAGATGTAGATGTGGTGGTTGGGCATCAGGCGGTGCTTGCCGGAGCGGATGGTCCAGTTGCCGCTCTTGGTCAGGTTGACGGTGGCGGCGCCGCTGATGGCCCCCTTGACCCCGCCCAGGCCCTTGCAGAACGGGTTGGACGCGTGCATGACCATCCGGACGTCCACGTTGTTCGTCCCGGAGCCCAGCTTCTTGGCGGACATGTGCTTGTCCGTCGCGGTCTTCTTGGCGACCTGCTTGCCGGTGGACTTCTTGTAGACGGTGGTCGGCTTGACGGACTTGTTGCCGGTGACCTTCTTGCTGCTCCAGGTCACGGTCGCGTGCAGCGCGGCCCGGTACTTGCCCGACTTCCAGTCGAACTTGGTGCGGCCGTCCCCGCCGAACTGGTAGCCCTTGCCGTAGTCGCAGCCCACCTTGGGGGCGTCGATCTTCTTCTGGGGTATGAACGCGACCCAGCTGAGGGTGGTGGTCTTGGCCGCCGCGGCGGCGCCGGCCTGCTGGGCCGCCTCCGCGCGCAGCCCCGTGAGGGAGCCGGTGGCGGGGACCGAGACGTTCATGCCCCAGACCTTGGCGTCGGGGTGGCCCTCCTCGGGCACCACGGGGGCGACCTGGTAGGCGTAGTCGGCGCCCGCCTCGACGGAGGTGTCGCGGAACGACTCCTGGCCCGCGGCCGTCCGGGCCAGCTCCTTGCCGTCGCGCAGCACCACGTAGGCGGCGTCGTCGGCGTAGCCCTTCCAGGACAGTTCCACGAAGTCCTTGCCCGCCGCGGCGGTGATGCCCTCGTGGGCGGAGGAGGAGTCCACGACCGCGGTCTCGCCGGAGCCGGCGCGCACCACGCTGATGCCCTGCGCCTTGAGTTCCTTGCCCTCGGCGCTGCCGGCGGCGAAGCCGGTCACGTCCTTCAGTCCGTCACCGGACGCGCCCGACAGCCCCGCGGCGGCGAACGTCGCTCCCGCCCGGTCGGGGGAGGCCGTCGAGTCGGCGGCGAGGGCCGTCGCCTGAAATCCGCCCGCGACGAGCACGAGCGGAGTCACGGACAGCGCCGTCACCTTGCTGAAACGCGAGAGTTGCACAGACATCCCTTCATCCCCGTCGGCGCCACGGACCCGCCGTGACACCGGGCGCCCTGTGTGTCAGGCACCTGCCAGGACCCTAGGAAGGGGAGGGAAGGGGTACAAGTGTCCAAAGGGGCAAGGCACTTAAGGGCAATGCCCGCCGGAGCCGGTGGCTCGGGCAGCCGTCACAGGCCTCCGGTGTAGAGGAGGAGGAAGCCGAGCGGGAAGAGCACCGCGACGGCACCGGTCGCCAGTCCGAGGACGCACTGGGTCCGCTTGCCGGCCCCGCTGACCAGGCCGAGGACCCCGAAGGTGACGGCGAGCGCGCCGGCCAGGATGCCGAAGAAGCCCAGGAAGAAGGCGAGGACGAGTCCCGCCACACCGAAGAAGAGGGAGACCGGCCCGTAGAGGGTGGCCGGGCTTTCGGTGGTTCCGGTGGCCATGTCGCGTCCCCTGCTTCCGTGGATCGGCATCGTCCGAGGCGGGAGCCCTGTCCCGCCGTCCCATCATGGCATTCGCCGAGGGGCCGTCCGGGACGCGGAGGGGGTGACACACGCGACCCCGGGGGACTTCTCCTGGGAGGCGTGGTGGGGCGGGTGGGACTCGAACCCACGGCCGACGGATTATGAGTCCGTTGCTCTAACCGGCTGAGCTACCGCCCCATAGCGGCGTGTCGCGTACATGTGTACGCGCCGTCTGCCGCAGCATAGCCGCTCATACGATCTCCTGCCTCGGCTGGTCGGCTGCGTACGGCCCTGCCGACCATGAGGACTGCGCCCGGTCGCGAACGGTTCCTCAGGGCATGAAAAAGGACCCCTGAGGGGGTCCTCGTTCAGCATGCTCCCCCGACTGGACTCGAACCAGTAACCTGCCGGTTAACAGCCGGCTGCTCTGCCAATTGAGCTACGGAGGACCGAGCTCCCCCGACTGGACTCGAACCAGTAACCTGCCGGTTAACAGCCGGCTGCTCTGCCAATTGAGCTACGGAGGAATGCCTCGTTGCATCGAACGTACCTCCCTGGGTATCCGCCAGGGGGCGCGCGCTCGCTGCGACACATACATTAGCGCAAGCAGGGGGGTGCTCCGCCAATCGGTACTCCCCGGCGCCCGTGCCGCACGAGTCCGACGCAGTCTACGCAGACCTACGCAAGGGAAGGGTGGCCGTCATGCGGTACCGGCTCACGTTCGTCGCCGGAGTCGTCCTGGGGTACGTGCTGGGCACGCGCGCCGGACGGGAACGCTACGAGCAGCTGAAGAAGTCCGCCCAGCAGTTCGCGCAGAACCCCGCCGTCCGCAACACCGCGGAGACCGCCGCCCAGCAGAGCCGCGAGTTCGCGGGCAAGGCCTACCACGTGGTCAGCGACAAGGTCGGCGACCGGGTGCCCGACTCGGTGGCGCAGCGGGTGCGCACCCTGCGCGAGCGCACCGCGCACGGCCCCGCCGAGGACGACTGGGGCACCAGCAACACCTGAGCGTCCGGCCCCCGGGGACGCGGGGGCCGCGCGCCCGGCACCGCCCCCGGCACCCGGACGGCGCCCTCGGCCGCCCCGGGTGCCGTGATACGGCAGAATTTTGGCCATGGGGATAGTCGCCGGGTTGGACAGTGCGCCCGATTTCACTCGCATCGTGGTCTGTGACGCGGACACCGGAGTCGTGCTCAGGCAGGGCTACGCGCCGCATCCGGTGGAGAGCCCCGACGGTCACCGCCCCTCCGACGTCGACCCGCAGGCCTGGCTGCTGTCGCTGGGCGAGGCCGCGGGCGGCGGCCTGCTGGAGGGCGTCCAGGCCATCGGGGTCTCCGCGCAGCAGAACGCGCTCGTGCCCCTGGACTCGCAGGGCAACACCGTGCGGCCCGCGATGGTCGGCGGGGACAAGCGGGCGCAGGTCGCGGCGGCCGACCTGGTCGACGCGCTCGGCGGGCGCGAGGCGTGGGCGCAGGCGGTGGGATGCGTGCCGCAGGCCGCGCAGCCGGTGACCAAGCTGCGCTGGCTGGCCCGCACCGAACCCGACAACGCGCTGCGCACCGCGGTCGCGCTCCAGGCGCACGACTGGCTGGTGTGGCAGTTGCTGGGCCGGCCGGTGCGCCGCACCACCGACCGCGGCGGCGCCTCCGGCACCGGTTACTGGGCGGCGGCCACCGGCGCCTACCGGGCGGACCTGGTGGAGCTCGCGCTCGGGCACCAGGCCATGCTGCCGGAGGTGATCGGCCCGGCCGACGCGGCCGGCACCACTCCGGAGGGCCTGCTGATCTCCGCCGGGACCGGCGAGACGATGGCGGCGGCCTTCGGGCTCGGGATCGGCCTGGGGGACGCGGTGGTGTCGCTGGGGGCCTCCGGCTCCGTGATGGCCGTGCACCCCGAGGCGCTCTACGACCACACCGGCATGATCACCGCGCTCGCCGACGCGACCGGCATGCACCTGCCGGTGGTCACCACGCTGAACGCGGTCCGCACCCTGCGCGGCACCGCGGAACTGCTGGGGCTGCCGGACCTGGAGAGCCTGTCCGACCTGGCGATGAAGTCGACCCCGGGCGCGCACGGGCTGGTGCTGCTGCCCTACCTGGAGGGGGAGCGGACGCCGAACCTGCCGCACACCGCGGGGACACTGGCCGGGCTGCGGCGCGAGTCGATGAAGCCGGAGCACCTGGCGCGGGCCGCGTTCGAGGGCATGCTGTGCGGGCTCGCGGACGCCCTGGACGTGCTGCGCGGCCGGGGCGTGGAGGTGCGCCGGGTGTTCCTGCTGGGGTCGGTCGCGGAACTGCCGGCCGTGCAGGCGGCGGCGCCCGCGCTGTTCGGGGCGCAGGTGATGGTGCCGCAGCCCGCGGACTACGCGGCGATCGGTGCGGCCCGGCAGGCGGCCTGGGCGCTCGGCGCCTCGCAGGGCACCCTGGATCCGCGGACCCCGCCCGTCTGGCAGGGCGCGGCGGCGCAGGTGCTGGACCCGGGCGAGGAGCTGGCGGTGGGTCAGGCGGTCCGTCAGCAGTTCGTGTCGGTGCGCGAGCAGACCCACCCGGGGGCCTTCGGCGGGCAGCGGTAAATCGGTTGAGGTAACACGGGTGGGCTGTCCGACGATAGGGGCCAGGGGCAACCGTCTGTTCCCCCGCCGACCCCTTTCGAGAGAAGCAGCGTGCTCATACGACTACTGCGGACCTTCCTCGGGCCCTACCGCAGACCCATCACCTTGCTGGTGCTGCTGCAGTTCCTGCAGACCTGCGCCACGCTCTACCTGCCCACCCTGAACGCGGACATCATCGACGACGGCGTCGTCCGGGGCGACACCGGTTTCATCCTGCGGCACGGCGCGCTCATGATCGTCGTATCGCTGGCGCAGGTGGTGTGCAACATCGGTGCCGTGTACTACGGCGCCAGGACGGCGGCGGCGGTCGGACGGGACGTGCGGGCGGCCGTGTTCGACCGCGTGCAGTCGTTCTCCGCCCGTGAGGTCGGTCACTTCGGCGCGCCCTCGCTGATCACGCGGACGACGAACGACGTCCTCCAGGTGCAGATGCTGGTGCTGATGTCGTTCACCCTGATGGTGTCGGCGCCGATCATGTGTGTGGGCGGCATCGTGATGGCGCTCGGGCTGGACGTGCCGCTGTCCGGTGTCCTCGTCGCGGTGGTGCCGGTGCTGGGGATCTGCGTGACGCTGATCGTGCGGCGGCTGCGCCCCCTGTTCCGCGCCATGCAGGTACGGCTGGACACGGTGAACCGGGTCCTGCGCGAGCAGATCACCGGCAACCGGGTGATCAGGGCGTTCGTACGGGACGACTACGAGCGGCGGCGGTTCCGCGCGGCGAACACCGACCTGACCGACATGTCGCTGGCCACCGGCAACCTGCTGGCGCTGATGTTCCCCGTGGTGATGACCGTGGTGAACCTGTCGTCGATCGCGGTGGTCTGGTTCGGCGCGCACCGGATCGACAGCGGAGGGATGCAGATCGGCGACCTGACCGCGTTCCTGGCCTATCTGATGCAGATCGTCATGTCCGTGATGATGGCCACCTTCATGTTCATGTCGGTGCCGCGCGCGGAGGTGTGCGCCGAGCGCATCCACGAGGTGCTGGACACCTCGTCGAGCGTGGTGCCCCCGTCCGCGCCGGTGACCGAGCTGCGCCGGCACGGGCACCTGGAGATCCGGGGGGCCGGGTTCCGCTATCCGGGGGCCGAGGAACCGGTGCTCCGGGCGGTCGACCTGGTGGCCCGGCCCGGCGAGGTCACCGCCGTCATCGGGTCCACCGGCAGCGGCAAGTCCACCCTGCTGGGGCTGGTCCCCCGGCTGTTCGACGCGACCTCCGGGGAGGTCCTGGTCGACGGGGTGCCGGTGACCGCCCTCGACCCGCGGCTGCTGGCCCGGACGGTCGGCCTGGTGCCGCAGAAGCCCTACCTGTTCGCGGGGACGGTGGCCACCAACCTGCGCTACGGCAACCCCGACGCCACCGACGAGGAACTGTGGCACGCGCTGGAGGTGGCGCAGGCCAGGGAGTTCGTGGAGCGGCTGGAGGGCGGGCTGGACGCGCCCGTCTCCCAGGGCGGCACGAACGTCTCCGGCGGTCAGCGGCAGCGGCTCGCGATCGCCCGCACGCTCGTGCAGCGGCCGGAGATCTACCTCTTCGACGACTCCTTCTCCGCGCTCGACTACGCCACCGACGCGGCCCTGCGCGAGGCGCTCGCCCGGGAGACCTCGGAGGCGACCGTGGTGATCGTCGCCCAGCGGGTGGCGACCATCCGGGACGCGGACCGGATCGTGGTGCTCGACGAGGGCCGGGTCGTCGGCACCGGCCGGCACCACGAGCTGATGGCGGACAACGAGACCTACCGGGAGATCGTGCTCTCCCAGCTGACGGAAGCGGAGGCGGCCTGATGGCGGGGCCCGGGGGACGGATGATGGCCGGGGGCGGCCCGGACCAGCGGTCGATGGACTTCAAGGGGTCGGTCAAACGGCTCGTCGCGCGCTTCGCGCCGGAACGCCTCACCCTGACGGTGCTGCTGGCCTGCGTGGTGCTGAGCGTGGGGCTCAGCGTGATCGGGCCGAAGATCCTCGGCCGGGCGACGGACCTGGTCTTCGACGGCATCGTCGGCCGGGACATGCCGGCCGGGCAGACCAGGGAACAGGTGCTCGACGCCATGCGGGAGCGGGGTGACGGCGACGTCGCGGACATGCTCGGCGGCACCGGCTTCACCCCGGGCGAGGGCATCGACTTCGCCGCCGTCGGCCGGGTGCTGCTGTTCGCGCTGGCGGTGTTCCTGGTGGCCGGGCTGCTGATGGCGGTGGCGACGCGGCTGGTGAACCGGGCCGTGAACCGCACCATGTTCCGGATGCGCGAGGACGTGCAGGGCAAGCTGTCGCGGCTGCCGCTGTCCTACTTCGACCGGCGGCAGCGCGGCGAGGTGCTGAGCCGCGCCACCAACGACATCGACAACATCGGGCAGACGCTCCAGCAGTCGATGGGGCAGCTGATCAACTCGCTGCTGACCATCATCGGCGTGCTGGCGATGATGTTCTACGTCTCCTGGATCCTCGCGCTGGTCGCGCTGGTGACGGTGCCGCTGTCGTTCGTGGTCGCCACCCGCGTCGGCAAGCGGTCGCAGCCGCACTTCGTGCAGCAGTGGCGCAGCACCGGCACGCTCAACGCGCACATCGAGGAGATGTACACCGGGCACACGCTGGTGAAGGTGTTCGGGCGGCAGGAGGAGTCGGCCCGGCAGTTCGCCGAGGAGAACGAGGCGCTGTACGAGGCCGGGTTCCGGGCGCAGTTCAACAGCGGCATGATGCAGCCGCTGATGTTCTTCGTGTCGAACCTCAACTACGTGCTGGTGGCGGTCGTCGGCGGGCTGCGGGTGGCGTCCGGTTCGCTGTCCATCGGGGACGTGCAGGCGTTCATCCAGTACTCGCGGCAGTTCTCGATGCCGCTGACGCAGGTCGCGTCCATGGCCAACCTGGTGCAGTCCGGGGTCGCCTCGGCGGAGCGGGTCTTCGAACTGCTCGACGCCGAGGAGCAGCGGCCCGACACCGAACCGGCCGAGCAGCCGGCCGAGCCGCGCGGGCGGGTGGCGCTGGAGCACGTGTCGTTCCGCTACAGCCCGGACAAGCCGCTGATCGAGGACCTGTCGCTGACGGTGGAGCCGGGGCACACCGTGGCGATCGTCGGCCCGACCGGCGCGGGCAAGACCACCCTGGTGAACCTGCTGCTGCGGTTCTACGAGGTCTCCGGCGGGCGGATCACCCTGGACGGCGTGGACATCGCGCGGATGTCGCGGGACGCGCTGCGCTCGCAGATCGGCATGGTGCTCCAGGACACCTGGCTGTTCGGCGGCACCATCGCGGAGAACATCGCCTACGGCGCCGCCCGGGAGGTGAGCCGCGAGGAGATCGAGGAGGCGGCCCGGGCCGCCCACGCCGACCGGTTCATCCGCACGCTGCCCGACGGCTACGACACGGTGATCGACGACGAGGGCAGCGGGGTCAGCGCCGGCGAGAAGCAGCTGATCACCATCGCGCGGGCGTTCCTGTCCGACCCGGTGATCCTGGTGCTGGACGAGGCGACCAGTTCGGTGGACACCCGGACCGAGGTGTTGATCCAGAAGGCGATGGCCGAACTGGCCCACGGCCGCACGTCGTTCGTCATCGCGCACCGGCTGTCGACGATCCGGGACGCGGACACGATCCTCGTCATGGAGGACGGTGCGATCGTCGAACAGGGCACGCACGAGGCCCTGGTGGCGGCCGAGGGCGCGTACGCCCGCCTGTACCGGGCCCAGTTCGCGCAGGCCGTGGCGGAGGTGGACTAGGGGGAGCCGGAGGGGGGTGCTCCCCCTCCGGCCCGGCCCCGTTCAGTCCAGGTAGCCGCGCAGCTGGTCCGCGAAGGCGTGGTCGCGCAGTTTGTTGAGGGTCTTGGACTCGATCTGGCGTATGCGTTCGCGTGTCACGCCGAAGATCCGGCCGATCTCCTCCAGCGTGCGCGGCCGCCCGTCCACCAGGCCGTAGCGGAGCTGCACGACCTTGCGCTCCCGCTCCCCCAGCGTCGACAGCACCGCCTCCAGGTGCTGCCGGAGCAGCAGGAACGCGGCCGACTCGACGGGGCTGGCCGCGTCGCCGTCCTCGATGAGGTCGCCGAGCGCGACGTCGTCCTCCTCGCCCACCGGCGCGTGCAGGGACACCGGTTCCTGGGCCAGGCGCAGCACCTCGCCGACCCGTTCGGGCGCGAGGTCGAGCTGCGCGGCGACCTCGTAGGCCGTCGGCTCGTAGCCCCGTTCCTGGAGCATGCGGCGCTGGACGCGGACCACGCGGTTGATGAGTTCCACGACGTGCACCGGCACCCGGATGGTGCGGGCCTGGTCGGCCAGGGCACGGGACATGGCCTGGCGGATCCACCAGGTGGCGTAGGTGGAGAACTTGTAGCCGCGGGCGTAGTCGAACTTCTCGACGGCCCGGATCAGGCCGAGGTTGCCCTCCTGCACCAGGTCGAGCATGGTCAGTCCGCGGCCCACGTACCGCTTGGCCACGGACACGACCAGCCGCAGGTTCGCCTCGATCAGGCGGCGTTTGGCCATGCGGCCCATGACGACGAGCCGGTCCAGGTCGAGGGCGAGCCGGCTGTCGAGGTCCGGGGTGAGCCGCAGCTTCTCCTCGGCGAACAGTCCGGCCTCGACGCGCCGGGCGAGTTCGACCTCCTCGGCCGCCGTGAGCAGGGGGATGCGGCCGATCTCCCGCAGGTACTGGCGGAACAGGTCCGAGGAGGGGCCGCCGGTCTCCGCGCGCAGGGGCGGTGGCGCGGGCTCCGCCTCCTCGACGGGCTCGGACGGCTCCGGCGGTCCGGCCGCCGGCGCGGGC
>NZ_JAAGMD010000263.1 GCF_010548465.1 Streptomyces sp. SID14436
CCTCGCCCGCCGGCCCGCTCGACGGCCCGGACGCCCCGGCGTTCGACGACGGCCCGCCGCACGGCGCCCCCGGCAGCAGGCCGCCGCACCCTCCGTTCGACGGCCCGCCGCGGCAGGAGCCGTTTCCGCACGGGAAGGACACCCCCTCATGACCGACCCCGCCCTCGACGCCGGTACGACGCGCGAGCGCGCGGTCGCCTCGCTCGTCGCCGCCCGGGACCGCACCACGCTGCTCACCAGTTGCGTCGACGGACCCGACCTGACCGCGCAGCACTCGCCGCTGATGTCGCCGCTGGTGTGGGACCTCGCGCACATCGGCAACCAGGAGGAGCAGTGGCTGCTGCGGGCCGTGGCCGGGCAGGAGGCGCTGCGCCCCGAGATCGACAGCATCTACGACGCGTTCGAGCATCCCCGCGCCGAGCGCCCGCGCCTGCCGCTGCTGCCTCCGGAGGAGGCCCGCAGGTACGCCGCCGAGGTGCGGGCCCGGGCCCTGGACGTGCTGGACCGGGCCGCGTTCACCGGCACGCGGCTCACCGAGGCCGGGTTCGCCTTCGGGATGATCGCGCAGCACGAACAGCAGCACGACGAGACCATGCTGATCACCCATCAGCTGCGGCGCGGCCCGCAGGCGCTGACCGCGCCGGACCCGGAGCCGGTCCCGCTGTTCACCGGGCCGTCCGAAGTGCTGGTGCCGGGCGGGCCGTTCACCATGGGCACCTCGACCGAGCCGTGGGCGCTGGACAACGAACGCCCCGCGCACCGGCGGGAGGTGGCGGCGTTCTGCATCGACACCACCCCGGTGACGAACGGTGCGTACCAGGCGTTCATCGAGGACGGCGGCTACGACGACCCGCGCTGGTGGACGGCGGAGGGCTGGGCCCACGTCCGCAGGACGGGCCTCACCGCCCCGCTGTTCTGGCAGCGGGACGGACGGCAGTGGCTGCGGCGCCGGTTCGGCGTCACCGAGGTCGTCCCGCCGGACGAGCCGGTGCTGCACGTGTGCTGGTACGAGGCCGACGCCTACGCCCGGTGGGCCGGACGGCGGCTGCCGACCGAGGCCGAGTGGGAGAAGGCGGCGCGCCACGACCCGGCGGGCGACCGGTCGACGCGCTACCCGTGGGGGGACGCGGATCCGGGGCCCGAGCACGCCAACCTCGGACAGCGCCATCTGCGTCCGGCGCCCGCCGGCAGCTATCCGGCCGGCGCGTCCCCGCTCGGGGTGCGCCAGCTGATCGGTGACGTGTGGGAGTGGACGGCCGGCGACTTCCTGCCGTATCCCGGGTTCCGGGCGTTCCCGTACCGGGAGTACTCGGAGGTGTTCTTCGGGCCGGAGTACAAGGTGCTGCGGGGCGGTTCGTTCGCCGTGGACCCGGTGGCCTGCCGGGGCACGTTCCGCAACTGGGACCTGCCGGTGCGGCGGCAGATCTTCTCCGGGTTCCGCACCGCCCGTTCGGTGGAGGGCGCCTGATGTGCCGTCACCTCGCTTACGTCGGGCCCGAGTCGCGGGTCGGCGACCTGCTGGTGGTTCCGCCGCACGGCCTGTACCGGCAGTCCTGGGCGCCGCGCCGGCAGCGGTACGGGACGGTCAACGCCGACGGGTTCGGGGTCGGCTGGTACGCGCCGGACGACCCGGTGCCGGCCCGCTACCGCCGGGCCGGACCCGTGTGGGCCGACCTGTCGTTCGCGGACCTCGCCCGGGTGGTGCGCACCCGGGCGCTGCTCGCGGCCGTGCGGGACGCGACGCTGTCGGGTGCCGACGCGGAGGCCGCCGCCGCCCCGTTCGCCACGGGCGCCTGGCTGTTCAGCCACAACGGCGCGGTGCCGGGCTGGCCGGACTCGCTCGCGCCGCTGGTGCCCACGCTGCCCGCCGGCGACCTGCTGTCCCTGGAGGCCCGCAACGACTCGGCGTTCGTGTGGGCGCTCGTGCTGGCCCGGCTGCGGGCCGGGGACGCCGAGGGGCAGGCCCTGGCCGACACGGTGGTGGAGGTCGCCGCGGCGGCCCCCGCCGCCCGCCTCAACCTGCTGCTCACCAACGGTGCCACGATCACCGCGACGGCCTGGGGCGACACCCTGTGGTACCTGTCGCGGCCGGGTGGTGGCACGGTGGTGGCGTCCGAGCCGTACGACGACGATCCGCACTGGTGCGAGGTGCCGGACCGGACGCTGCTGGCGGCGAGCGCCACCGATGTGCTGCTCACCCCGCTCAAGGAGCCGGCCGCCCCGCTCCCCGACGCCCCGCACTCCCCCGGCACCCCCGACGACCACTCCGAGGAGCCCCGCACGTGAGTCCGTTCCAGCTGACCCGCACCCTCCCCGAGGACGCCACGGACGCGGCGCTGCGCGCCGACGTCCGCAGCGGCCTGACCGCCAGTCCGCGGACGCTGCCTCCGAAGTGGTTCTACGACGCGCACGGCAGCGAGCTGTTCGAGCGGATCACCGAACTGCCCGAGTACTACCCCACCCGCGCCGAACGGGAGATCCTGCTCGCCCGGTCCGGGGAGACAGCCACCGCCTCCGGCGCGCGCACCCTGGTCGAACTGGGCTCGGGTTCCTCGGAGAAGACGCGGCACCTGCTCGACGCGCTGACCGGCCTGCACACCTACGTCCCCGTCGACGTCAGCGAGAGCGCGCTGACCCGGGCCGGGCAGGCGCTGGCGGCCGAGCGGCCCGGGCTGCGGGTGCACGCGCTGATCGCCGACTTCACCACGTCGCTGACGCTGCCCGAGTCGCCCGGCCCGCGGCTGGTGGCCTTCCTGGGCGGCACCGTCGGCAACCTGCTGCCCGACGAGCGGGCCGCGTTCCTGTCCTCCGTGCGTGCCCTGCTGGCCCCGGGCGACGCGCTGCTGCTGGGCACGGACCTGGTCAAGGACGAGGAGGTGCTGGTCCGGGCCTACGACGACGCGGCCGGGGTGACGGCCGCGTTCAACAAGAACGTCCTGACGGTGATCAACCGCGAGCTCGGCGCCGACTTCGACCCGGCCGCGTTCGACCACGTGGCGGTGTGGGACCCAGAGCGGGAGTGGATCGAGATGCGGCTGCGGTCCCGTACCGCGCAGACGGTGAAGATCCCGGGCGTGGGCCTCGTCGTCGACTTCGCGGAGGGCGAGGAACTGCGCACCGAGGTGTCCGCCAAGTTCCGCAAGGAGGGCGTGCGGGCCGAACTCGCCGCCGCCGGGTTCGCGTTGTCGCGGTGGTGGACCGACGAGGAGGACCGCTTCGCCCTGTCGCTGAGTGTGGTGCGCGAGGACGGCTGACCGGGCCGGGGTGCCGGCCCGGCCGGCGGGTCACCGGCCGTCGAAGGACAGGGCGTCGGTGATGCGCCGGGAGGCACGTCGTGCCTCCTCGGCCGGGTCGGCGCCGGTGAGCACCTTCGTCATGAAGTCCTTGATCGGGTTGTCGGCCTCGACCCGGCCCCATCCGGGGGTGCTGGGGGTGGCCCGGCCGCGGGCGGCACCGGCCGCCATGGCGGCGACGGCGTCCTCCCCGGCCACCGCGCCGGCGAGGGTGGTCTTGTTGGGGACGTAGTTCATGGTGCGGGCCAGGTCGGTGTTCCACTTGGTGCCGACGAGGTCGGAGACCACCGCGATGGCGGCCTTCCGCTGGTCGGTGACGGCCGGGATCACGAGGTCGGAGCCGCCGGTGAAGACGGCGCCGGGCCGGCCGGCCTTCTTGCCGGGGATCGGGAAGTAGCCCAGCTCGTCCTCCAGGTCGGGGTTCTCCTGGAGAATGGCCCGCACCACTCCGGGGACGGCGACGATCTGCGCCACCTCTTCCCGGGCGAACACGCCTGCCTGCGGCGGGTGTTCCTCGTCGGCGTCGAGGGGTCCGTCGCCGAGGGCCTGGAGGCGGCGGTAGAAGTCCATGCCGCGCAGGGCCGCGGGGCTGTCCAGGGTGCCGCGCCAGCCGCCGTCGCGTTCCTCGGCGAGTTCGCCGCCCTCCTCCCAGATGAATCCGGAGAGGGTGTACCAGTCCTGTCCGGCGAGGTAGATGCCCTGGGTGCGGCCGGTGTCGAGCTTCTCGGTGACGGCGAGCCACTCGTCGCGGGTCTTCGGCGGGGCGGTGATGCCGGCCTGCCGGAAGAGGTCCTTGCGGTAGATGACGACGCGGTTGGCCGCGTACCAGGGGATGCCGTACTGGTGGGAGCTCCACTGTCCCGGTTCGGCGAGGCCGGGCAGCCAGTCCTCGCGGCCCCAGTCGCGCAGGGACTCCAGGGTGAGGTCGAGCAGTTCGTCGCCCTCGGCGTACTGGGCGACCTGGGTGTTGCCGACCTCGATGACGTCGGGCCCGCCCGGCTTCCTGTCCTTCAGGGCCCGCTGCACCTTCTCGCCGATGCCGGTCCACTCCTGGATGCGGATGTCGACGTCGATGTCGGGGTGCCGGCGTTCGAAGTCCTCGGTGAACCGGTCCAGGTAGTCCTGGGAGGCGCTGTGCTGCATCAGCCAGACCGTGACGGTGCGCCGCTCGGACCCGGATCCGCCGGGCATCAGGCCGCAGCCGGCCAGGAGAGTGGCTGACACACAGAGGAGGGCGAGCGGACGAGGTCTCACGGAGGGTCCTGTTCTGTCTGACGGGACAGGTCGGGGCCCGGCGTGGGGGGACGAGCGGTGCTCGGACGGGTACCGGCATCTTGGTATGGACCAATGAGAACGGTCAAGGCCGGTGGGTACCCGGCCGCTGTCTCGCGCTCCGCCGCGCCGTGGGGCACGGTGGAGTGACCTGTGTTGCAGGCGGTGTCCGCGCCGGGACGCGGAGCCGCCACGGAGAGGAGCCCCCCGCATGTCGAACCACACCTACCGCGTCACCGAGATCGTCGGCACCTCGCACGACGGCGTCGATCAGGCCATCCGCAACGGCATCGGCCGGGCCGCGGAAACCCTGCGCAACCTGGACTGGTTCGAGGTGACCCAGGTGCGCGGACAGATCGAGGAGGGCGAGATCAAGCACTGGCAGGTGGGTCTGAAGGTCGGCTTCCGGCTGGAGGGCACGGAGTAGACCGCCCGACCGGTGTCCCCGGTGGCAGGGCGGACCGGGGGCGCGCCTCGCTCAGGTGCGCCCCTCCCGCTCCTGAGCCGCCTTCAGGTCGCCCGAGGGGGTCGCCCACCGGGCGTGGAGCACGGTGAACCCGGCCCGCCGGGCGTCCTCGCAGACCAGCTCGTCGTCGTCCACCAGGACCCGGACCTCGCGGTTGCGTGCGAGGCGGCGCAGCACGGCCAGCTTGGTTACCCGGGCGGGCCGGCGGTCGGCGTTGCCCCGCATGTGCAGCGCGCCCTCCGGCAGTCCCTGGGCGGCGAGCCAGTCCAGCGTGTCGCGGCGGCAGCGCTCGGGGCGTCCGGTGAGGTAGACGACCTCGCACTCGCGCGCGCTCTCGTGCACCAGCGCGATGCCCTCCGCGAGGGGCGGGTCGTGCGGGGCGGCGGCGAAGAAGGCGTCCCAGTCGCGCGGCCTGCGCTCCAGGAACCGCTGACGGTGTGCGGTGTCGGCGAGGGTGTTGTCCAGGTCGAACACGGCCAACGGGCGGCGGCTGCTGTGCGTCACACGGCCAGCCTAGAGGCATGCCGCCCCGTTCCGTCGCCGGGCGGCATCCTTCCCCGGCCCCCCGGTCGGGCTGGGCCGGCCGGGAATGCAGGGCACGCGCAGGCGTTGAACCCGGTGTGACCTCGTTGCTCGCCCGCACCCGCTTCTCCGTCCTGGACCGCTCCCGCACCCGGGAGGGCCACACCGATGCCGAGGCGCTGCGCGACACCGTGCGGCTGGCGCAGGAGGCCGAGCGGCTGGGCTATCACCGGTTCTGGGTGTCGGAGCACCACGGCGTGCCGGGGGTCGCCGGCTCCGCGCCGACCGTGCTGGCCGCCGCCGTCGCCGGGGCGACCCGCACGATCAGGGTGGGGACCGGCGGCGTGATGCTGCCCAACCACCGGCCGCTGGTCGTCGCCGAGCAGTTCGGGGTGCTGGAGGCCCTGTTCCCGGGCCGGATCGACATGGGGCTGGGCCGCTCCGTCGGCTTCACCGACGGGGTGCGCAGGGCCCTGGGCCGGGACAAGGAGGACGCCGAGGACTTCGGGGCGCAGATCGAGGAACTGCTGGGTTGGTTCCGGGGCACCTCCCCCACCGGTGTGCACGCGCGGCCCGCGGAGGGCCTGGTCGTGCCGCCGTTCGTGCTGGCGGTGGGCGAGGGCGCCCGGGTGGCCGCGCGGGCCGGGCTGCCGATGGTCATCGGCGACCTGCGGGACCGGGACCGGATGCGCCGCGGCGTCGACCGCTACCGCGCCGAATTCAGGCCCTCGCCGTGGGCGGACGAGCCCTTCGTGGTGATCTCCGGGACGGTCGCGGTGGCCGCCGACCCGGTGAGCGCGCGGCGGCTGCTGGTGCCCGAGGCGTGGTCCATGGCGCACGCCCGTACCCGCGGCACGTTCCCCCCGCTGCCGCCCGCCGAGCGGGTCGAGGCGATGACCATGACCGCGCGGGAGCGGGACCTGTACACCTCCGGGCTCGCCGGTCACATCGCCGGGACGGAGGAACAGGTGGCGGCCGAACTGGAGTCGGTGCTGAAGGACACGGGCGCCCAGGAGGTGCTGGTGACCACCAGTACCCATGACCGTGACGCCCTGCTGGACTCCTACCGGCGGCTGGCCGCCGTCGTGGGCACGGTCGACGGCGCACACCGGTGACACCGCACCGGCGCGCGCCGTCGGCCGCCGGTCACTCCGTACGGCGCTGGTTGTGCGGCAGGTCCTCGACGCCCTCCGCCTCGATGCGCTCCTTGCGCACCTGGCCGCGGACCGTCTCCTCCTCGGTCTGCTCCTCGGTGGTCAGGCGTACCCGCTCCACCGGGACGGCCTCGGTCTCCACCACCGGCCGTTCCGCGTGGAGGGTGACCTCGTGCTCGGCCTCGCCGATCTCCGGGCCGGAGAGCGCGTCGCCGCGGTTCTCGTCGGTGATGGGCTCCCGTTCCACGCGCACCTCTTCGTGGCGCACGGGCACGGTCTGCTGGACCTCCTCGGTGACCACGTACTTGCGCAGCCTGGCCCGGCCGCTCTCGCGCCGCTCGACGCCGACGTGCATCTCCTCCTCGGACCGCGTCATGGCGTCGTCGCCCCGCATGCCCGTTCCGCGCTCGGCGGTACCGGGCGCTCCGGCCATGCCGGCTGTGCCCGCCGTACCGGCCATCCCCGCCGTACCGGCCGCCATGCCGCCCTCACCGGTCTCCCCGGTGTCGTCGGTCAGCACGTTGTCCCAGTTGACGCCGTAGTAGTCGTACAGGCGGTGCTCCTCGGACGCCGACAGGTGGCCGCCCGCGTCGACATCCACCTTCGGGGCGCCCTTGACCTTGTCCTTCCCGTACGGAACCTCGAGGTGGTCCTCGACCAGGGAGGCGTCGTGGATGGGAATGAACGACTCGCTGGAGCCGAACATGCCCGTCTTGACGCTCACCCACTCGGGGCGCCCGGTCATGTCGTCGAAGAAGACGTGCTTGGCGTCACCGATCTTGTTGCCGTCACCGTCGTAGACGGGGTGATCCAGAAGGATCGGGATCTCTTCGCGGGTGATCATCTGACTTCACCCTCCTTTCGGAGCTACTCCCTTCCGGTTCTCCGGCAAACCAGCACAGAAACTGACATACAGAACAAAGTGCACTTAATTTCCCGCAGTGCTCACCTGCGGCGACCGTGCCGGCGGTCGGGAGACGCCGGGCCACAGGCGCCCGGGAGGCACCGGGAAACACGAGACGGGACCGGGGATGAGCACCACTCCCGGTCCCGCCCGTCCGCCCGCTCGGCGAACGACAGTGGGGCGGCCCTATCGCTTCGCCGCCTTGCGGGTGGCGCGCAGCCACTCCTTGTTCATGCCGGTGATGGAGGTCAGCGGGATGCCCTTCGGGCAGGCGGTGGCGCACTCACCGGCGAGGGTGCAGCCGCCGAAGCCCTCCTCGTCCATCTGCGCCACCATGTCCAGCACGCGGGTCTCCCGCTCGGGGGCGCCCTGCGGCAGCACGTTGAGGTGGTTGACCTTCGCCGAGGTGAACAGCATCGCCGCGCCGTTGGGGCAGGCGGCCACGCAGGCGCCGCAGCCGATGCACTCGGCGTTCTCGAAGGCGAGGTCGGCGTCCGGCTTCGGCACCGGGGTGGCGTGCGCCTCCGGCGCGGAGCCGGTGGGCGCGGTGATGTAGCCGCCGGCCTGGATGATCCGGTCGAAGGCCGACCGGTCGACCACCAGGTCCTTGATCACCGGGAAGGCGGCGGCCCGCCACGGCTCGATGTCGATGGTGTCGCCGTCCTTGAAGGACCGCATGTGCAGTTGGCAGGTGGTGGTGCGCTCGGGCCCGTGGGCGTCGCCGTTGATGACGAGCGAACAGGCGCCGCAGATGCCCTCGCGGCAGTCGTGGTCGAAGGCGACCGGGTCCTCGCCCTTGAGGATGAGCTCCTCGTTGAGGGTGTCGAGCATCTCCAGGAAGGACATGTCGGCGGAGATGCCGTCCACCTCGTACGTGGACATGGCGCCTTCGGCGTCGGCGTTCTTCTGCCGCCAGACGCGCAGGGTGAGCTTCATGCGTAGCTCCGCTGGGTGGGGTGGACGTACTCGAAGACGAGGTCTTCCTTGTGCAGGGTGGGGGCGGTGCCCGTGCCGGTGAACTCCCAGGCGGCGGCGTAGGAGAACTCCTGGTCCTTGCGCTCGGCCTCGCCGTCGGGGCTCTGCGACTCCTCGCGGAAGTGGCCGCCGCAGGACTCGGTGCGGTGCAGCGCGTCGAGGCACATCAGCTCGGCGAGTTCGAGGTAGTCGACGATGCGGTTGGCCTTCTCCAGCGACTGGTTGAACTCCTCGCCGGTGCCGGGGACCCTGATCCGCCGCCAGAACTCCTCGCGGATCTGCGGGATGCGCTCCAGCGCCTTGCGCAGGCCCGTCTCGTTGCGGGCCATGCCGCAGAACTCCCACATCAGTTCGCCGAGTTCGCGGTGGAAGGAGTCCGGGGTGCGGTCCCCGTCGACGGACAGCAGCAGATTGAGCCGGTCCTCCGTCTCGGCCAGCGCCTCCTGCACCGCCGGGTGGCCCGCGTCGACCTCCTCCTTGTGCGGGTTGCGGGCGAGGTAGTCGTTGATGGTGGCCGGCAGGACGAAGTAGCCGTCCGCCAGGCCCTGCATCAGCGCGGAGGCGCCGAGCCGGTTGGCGCCGTGGTCGGAGAAGTTGGCCTCGCCGATCGCGAACAGGCCCGGGACGGTGGTCTGGAGGTCGTAGTCGACCCACAGGCCGCCCATCGTGTAGTGCACGGCCGGGTAGATCCGCATCGGCACCTGGTACGGATCCTCGTCGGTGATCCGCTGGTACATGTCGAAGAGGTTGCCGTACTTGGCCTCGACGGCCCCCCGGCCCATCCGCTGGATGGCGTCCGCGAAGTCCAGGTAGACGCCCTGGCCGCCCGGGCCCACGCCCCGGCCCTCGTCGCAGACGTTCTTGGCGGCGCGGGAGGCGATGTCCCGGGGGACGAGGTTGCCGAAGGAGGGGTAGATGCGCTCCAGGTAGTAGTCCCGCTCGTCCTCGGGGATCTGCGCGGGCGGGCGGGTGTCGCCCTTGGCCTTCGGCACCCAGATGCGGCCGTCGTTGCGCAGCGACTCGCTCATCAGCGTCAGCTTGGACTGGTGGTCGCCGGTGCGCGGGATGCAGGTGGGGTGGATCTGCGTGAAGCAGGGGTTGGCGAAGTACGCGCCGCGCCGGTGCGCCCGCCAGACGGCGGTCGCGTTGGAGTTCATGGCGTTGGTCGACAGGTAGAAGACGTTGCCGTAGCCGCCGGTGGCGAGGACGACGGCGTCCGCGAAGTACGTGTCGATCTTCCCGGTGATCAGGTCGCGGGCGACGATGCCGCGGGCCCGGCCGTCGACGACGATCAGGTCGAGCATCTCGGTGCGCGGGTGCATCTCGACGTTGCCGGCGGCGATCTGCCGGGACAGGGCCTGGTAGGCGCCGAGCAGCAGCTGCTGGCCCGTCTGGCCGCGGGCGTAGAAGGTGCGGGAGACCTGGACGCCGCCGAAGGAGCGGGTGTCGAGCAGGCCGCCGTACTCGCGGGCGAAGGGCACGCCCTGGGCGACGCACTGGTCGATGATCTCCACCGAGATCTGGGCCAGGCGGTGCACGTTGGACTCGCGGGAGCGGAAGTCGCCGCCCTTGACGGTGTCGTAGAAGAGGCGGTGGATCGAGTCGCCGTCGTTGCGGTAGTTCTTGGCGGCGTTGATGCCGCCCTGCGCGGCGATGGAGTGGGCGCGGCGCGGGGAGTCCTGGTAGCAGAACTGCACGACGCGGTAGCCCTGTTCGGCGAGCGTGGCGCCGGCCGAGCCGCCCGCGAGTCCGGTGCCGACGACGATGACGGTCTGCTTGCGCCGGTTGGCGGGGTTGACCAGTTTCGCCTCGAAGCGGCGCTTGTCCCAGCGTTCGTGGATGGGGCCCGCGGGGGCCTTGGTGTCGGCGATCCGGCCGCCGGTCCGGTAGTCGGCGTACGAGGTCATATCAGCTCACCACTCCGGTCATGACGCCCACGGGCACGGCGATGAATCCGGCCGTGAGCAGCAGCGCGAGTACGTTGGCGGCGGTCTTCAGGGCGCGGTCGCGGGCCCTGCTGCCGACGCCGAGGGTCTGGGCGGCGCTCCAGAAGCCGTGCCGGATGTGCAGGCCGAGCGCGAGCATCGCGACGATGTAGATGACGTTGCCGTACCAGGTGGAGAAGGTGTCCACGACGTTCTGGTAGGGCTTGCCGGACTCGAAGCCGCCGGCGTGCACGTGGCCGGTGGTCAGGTCCAGGACGTGCCAGACGATGAACAGGCCGAGGATGATCCCGCCCCAGCGCATGGTGCGGGTGGCGTAGCTCGTCCGGGCCTTCTTGTGGACGTACTTGTGGGGGCGCGCCTTGATGTCGCGGCGGCTGAGCTGGTACGCGGAGACCGCGTGGGCGACGACCGCGACGACCAGGACGACGCGGACCACCCACAGCGTCCACTCGTAGTGCATGAACGGTTCGCCCAGGGTGCGCAGCCAGTGGGCGTAGTGGTTGAACTCACCGGGCCCGAAGAAGATCTTCAGGTTTCCGATCATGTGGACGACCAGGTACAGCAGCATGATCAGGCCGCTGACCGCCATCACCGTCTTCTTGCCGACGGTCGAGTCCCACACGCTGCGTGCCATGGACGGCCGTCGGTCCGTCCGCGTTGCCAGAGCCATGTCATCAGACGCTAGGGCCGAAGGGCCCCATCGGTCCAAGACATGGTGCGGCTCGTTTCCATAGGAGATGCCTATCAGGAGGTCTAGGATGGGGCCATGCAGTTCCAGCAGCTCCAGTACTTCGTGGCCGTCGCCGAGACCCGGCACTTCACCCGGGCCGCAGAGCTGGTCCATGTCGCGCAGCCGTCGCTGTCGCAGCAGATCAAGGCCCTGGAGCGGGAACTGGGCGCCGACCTGTTCCTGCGGGCGCGCGGCAACATCACGCTGACGGCGGCGGGCGAGGCGCTGCTGCCGCTGGCCCGGCGGATCCTGGCGGACGCCGACACCGCCCGGCACGAGGTGCAGGAGCTGGTGCAGCTGCGCAGCGGCCGGGTGCGGCTGGGCGCCACCCCGAGCCTGTGCACGGGCCTGCTGCCGGACGTGCTGCGCGCCTTCCACGACCGCTATCCGGGCATCCGCCTGCTGATCGAGGAGGGCGGTTCGCACGACCTGGTGCGGGAGCTGGCCCGCGGCGCCCTCGACCTCGCCCTCGTCGTCCTGCCGCTGCCCTCCCCCTCCCCCGCGCTCACCACGGTGGAACTGCTGCGCGAGGACCTGGTGGTGGTCTCCTCCCCGGACGCTCCCGCGCCCGGCCGGGGCGGACGGTCGGTGCGCATCGCGGACCTGGAGGGTGAGCGCCTGGTGATGTTCCGGCACGGCTACGACCTGCGGGAACTGACGGTGGCCGCGTGCCGCGCGGAGGGCTTCGAACCGGACTTCGCGGTGGAGGGCGGCGAGATGGACGCGGTGCTGGGCTTCGCCCGGGCCGGCCTGGGAGTGGCCGTCGTGCCCCGCATGGTCGCCGCACGCTCCGGCCAGGGCCTGCGCGTCACACCGCTGGCCGGTCCCGGCCTGGACCGCACCATCGCCCTCGCGCACCGCAGCGACGTCGCGCCGCCCCGCGCCGCACGCGAACTCCAGCGGATGCTGCTGGAGCGCTGACCCGCGCGGCGGAGGGGCGGGTCAGGCACCGGTGTGGAGGTGGGCGGCCCAGCGGGTCGGCACGGCCGGACAGGCATCACGGACGGCACGCACGGCGGCGTTGAGCGCGGCGGCCGAGGCGGTCGGGTCGGCGGGACGCGTGCCGCGAGCGGTCAGCGCCGCGTAGACCTCCGCCGCCATGCCGGGACCGCACCATCGCCCTCGCCCACCGCAGCGACGTCGCGCCGCCCCGCGCCGCACGCGAACTCCAGCGGATGCTGCTGGAACGCTGACCCGCGCGGCGAGGGGACGGGTCAGGCACCGGTGTGGAGGTGGGCGGCCCAGCGGGTCGGCACAGCCGGACAGGCATCACGGACGGCACGCACGGCGGCGTTGAGGGCAGCGGCCGAGGCGGTCGGGTCGGGGGGACGCGTGCCGCGGGCGGTCAGCGCCGCGTAGACCTCCGCGGCCATGCCGGGACTGTCCGGCGCCCGCCAGAGGGTGCCGATCACCGAGCGGAAACCCGCGAGCTGGAAGGCGGCCGCCAGGTGCATCGGCTCGTCGGGCAGGCCCGGGTGCGGCTCGGCCGTGCTGCAGGCGGACAGGAAGGCGAGGGCCCCGTGGTCCAGCGGCGACTCCTGGATCCGCGTGGCGGGCAGCGTGCCGCCCGAGGCCAGGTGCAGCCCGCCGCCGCGCAGGAGCGCCAGGGACGCGTCGTTGTCGCCGTGGCAGGCGAAGTGGACGACGGTGTGTTCGCCCAGGGCCTCCTCCACCGCGTCCACCGTCGCCTCCTCGTCGATCAGGAGGCGGGCGCCGGGGACGGCGGCGAGGACGGCCTCCGCCTCCCGGCGCGCCTGCGGCAGCGGCGGCAGTCCCCGGGTCTTCTGGACGGCCACCACGAGGGCACCCGGGTGTGCGGCGCCGGACGGCCGGTCCGGGCCGTCGCGCAGCGCGCGGGCGAGGGCCGCGAGGGTCGGCGTGTAGGAGGGGGTCACCCGGTCCATGACGGTGGGCGGCGGCTCCGGGGAGCCGGGCGGACGCGGGCGGGTGTGATGGCCGGCGGCGTGCAGCGGCAGGCGCACGACGGGCCCGGCCGGACACCACCACAGCCGCGGCCTCCCGGCGTCCGCCCGGTCCGTGCCCGGCACCCGGGCGAGCACCGGGGAGGCGACCTCGTCCCACAGCCACTCCAGGACGGTGTGCAGCTCCGTCTGTGCCGCCGCCCGGAGGTGGTGGGGAAGCCGGACGTCGGTGGCGTCCCGCACGGCCTGCTCCGTGAGCGCGGCGCGCCGCTCGACGGCCTCGGTGGTCAGGCCCGGCAGCGGGATGTGGACGACGTCCTGCCGGGGGTCGGCCGGGACCAGCAGGGCGTGGCCGCCGTCCGGGTGGGCCAGCACGAGGACGACCGGCCGGCCCGCGAGGCGGCGGCGCAGGCCGGCGATGTCGGGCTGCCGGGTCGCCTCGGCGAACTCGGGTGTGGCGGCGAAGCGTTCGAGGAGGGCCTCGCGTTCGGCGGCGAGCCGGCGGGTGCGGGCGGCCACCTGCGGACGGGGGTCCCACGTTTTCTCGTCCGTCGTCACGACCCGGCCGAAGGCCCGCCGCTCCTTGGACTTCACCTTCACGGCGACGACGTTGGCGAAGATGTCGGCCTCGGACAGGGCCGAGTCGATGCGCGCCAGCCGCTCCGCGGCCACGGGGTCCACCGACTCCAGCAGGGTGCGCAGGCGCCGGCCCGTCATGGCCTCGGAGTAGAGGACGGCACGGCCGCGTTCCAGCAGTTCCACCGCGTACCCCGGCCGGCCGCAGCGGATCGCCGCGACCGCGGCCTGCGCGGCCAGGTGCGGGGCCCGGCGGGCGGCGTCCTTGCGGGCCGGTCCGGTCAGCCATCGCCGGGCGATGCGGGGCATCTGGGCCAGGGCGTCCTCCAGCGCCCGCAGGGCCAGGTGCGGATCGTCCCCGGCCAGGGCGAGCCGGGCCCGCGTCTCCTGCGCTTCGAGCCGCCTGCCGATCGGCAGGTCCTCGTCCGCGACGACCGCGTCCCACGAGGCCAGCGCCTCCGCGCGCAGGGTGGCGGCCTGACCGTCCTCCTCCTGGGCCAGGTCGTGCAGCACCGTGCAGGGCCGGGCGAGCAGCATCCGGCGTTCGGTGCGGAACGGGTCGTCGGGCGGGGTGAGCCGCACCGCCTCCCTCGCCAGGGCGAGGGCCTCGGCCAGTCCGCTGCGGTCGCCGGTCTCCTCGTAACGCACGTACAGCACCTGGCTGAGGGCGCTGATGAACCGCGCGTGGTCCGGGTGGCCGGGGGGCAGCATGTCCCGGCCCGTCCGGTAGAGCCGCTCGGCCTCGTCCAGCCGGTCGGCGGCCCGGTCGGCCCCGGCTCTCCAGCGGAGCAGCGTGGAGGCCAGGTTGAAGATCAGCTCGTGCTTGTTCGGATGGTCCGCCGGCAGGCTGTCCGCCGCCGCCCGGGCCACGGCGACGGCCTCGGTTCCGCGGGCGGGTTCGTCCAGCACCACGGCGGCCTCTTCGAGGAGGCCGGCCAGGGTCGACAGGCGGAACGGGCGGAAGGGCGCGTCGGCCGGGGTCAGGTCGAGCGCCCTGCGCTGGAGGGCCAGCGTCTCGGGCAGCAGCGACCTGTCCCCCAGCACGTTGGCCGTGTCGAACAGCAGGCTCGCCAGATCGTCCAGTCGGGCGGGGGTGTCCGGCTCCCCGGGCGGCAGGGCGGCGGCGGCCTGCCGGACGAGGCCCACCGTCTCGTCGGCCAGGACGTCGTCGACTTCCTCGGAGCCGTTGGCGGCGAGCCACACGGTGGCGCAGGCGAGAGCGGCCAGCGCCCGCCCGGCGAGGGGGTGTCCCGGGGGTGCCGCGTCCGTCGCGCGCAGGGCCCGGGCGCGGGCGCGCTGCAGCGAGGCGTCCGGTCCGGCGTCCCCGCAGAGCTGCACCTCGGCCTCCGCGGCGAGCACCAGCGCGGCCGTCCGGTC
>NZ_JAAGMD010000292.1 GCF_010548465.1 Streptomyces sp. SID14436
CCCGTGGCCGTCGGTCCGGCGCGCGGCGGGCCCGGGGCCGGGTCCCCGGGAACACGTCGCCGGGTCAGCCCGCGCGCAGCCGGTCCCGGGCCGCCATCAGCGCGAAGCCCAGCAGGTTCTCACCCCGCCAGCGCTCCGGATCGCCCGCCCGCTCGTCGTCTCCGGCCAGCCCGATGCCCCAGATCCGGTCCAGCGGACTCGCCTCGACCAGCACTCTCCCGCCGGCTCCGGCCGCGCCCGTGCCCAGCAGGAACGACCGCAGCCCGGGGTCGGAGGCGAACTTGTGCACATTGCCCTCGACGACGAGCCCGAAGCGCTCCCGCGCCCACACCGCCTCGTCGAACCCCCGCACCCGGCGGCCCTCCTTCTGGGCCTGCGCCGGATGGTCCGCGGCCAGGATCCGCCGCTCCGCCTCCCGGTCACCGAACAGGCGCGCCTTCCCGGCCATCATCCAGTGCTCCGCCGTCGCGTACCGCACGCCGTCCACGGTGAACGGCGACGGCCACCACTGGCTGAGACAGCTCGCCCCGATCCGCCCGTCGGGCAGCGGCCGGTGCCTCCAGAAGTGCAGGTACTTCACGCTCGCGCCGCCGCGCAGCGCCTCGATCAGTTCCCGTCGGGAGCCGATCGTCCCCGTCGTCCCGTGCATCGCCGCCCCCCCATGGCCGTGTGTCCGCTTTCGTGCACGTGATTCTGGCAGTCACCACGGACACTGCGTACGGCCTTTTCCGCAGTCGCTAGACACCTGGTCGACAGATTCCGTCGCGTAACCAAAAGGCAACAACGGAATCACTTGTTGGAGTGCGGTTGCTCTGTCAGGATCGGCACTCAAATCGAGCTGGAGCCACGCCGCCCCCTCTCGGGGACACGGAGGAGAGCGACATGCACAACCCGGGCCACGCCACCCCGGAACGATTTCCGGCCCAGGACCGCTACGCGGACGGCGCGCAGTTCATCGCCGGACGCCTCACCCGGGGCACGTCCGGCCGCACGCACGCGGTCGTCGACCCCGCCACCGGCACCGAGGTCCTGACGTACGAACTGGCCGGCACCGACGACGTCGACGCGGCCGTCGCCGCCGCGCGCGCGGCGTTCCCCGGCTGGGCCGGTGCCACCCCCGGCGAACGGTCCGACGCGATGCACCGCTTCGCGGCCGTGGTCGCCGACCGCGCCGAGGAGTTCGCGCGGGCCGAGTCCCTGCAGTGCGGCAAGCCGCTGAAGCTGAGCCGCGAGTTCGACGTGCCGGGCACCATCGACAACATCGCCTACTTCGCCGGCGCCGCCCGCCACCTCCAGGGCCAGTCGGCCGGGGAGTACTCCGGCGACCACACCTCCTACGTCCGCCGCGAACCCATCGGCGTCGTCGGTTCCATCGCCCCCTGGAACTACCCCCTCCAGATGGCCGCCTGGAAGATCCTCCCGGCGATCGCCGCGGGCAACACCATCGTGCTCAAGCCCGCCGAGCTGACCCCGCTGACCTCGCTGCTCTTCGCGCAGGCCGCCACCGACGCCGGCCTCCCGGACGGCGTGATCAACATCGTCACCGGCACCGGCAAGGAGGCCGGGGAGCACCTGGTGAGCCACCCCGACGTGGCCATGACCTCCTTCACCGGCTCCACCGCCGTCGGCAGGCGGGTCGCCGAACTCGCCACCGCCACCGTCAAGCGCATCCACCTCGAACTCGGCGGCAAGGCCCCCTTCGTCGTGTTCGACGACGCCGACCTCGACGCCGTCGTCAACGGCGCGGTCGCCGGGGCCCTCATCAACACCGGCCAGGACTGCACCGCCGCCACCCGCGCCTACGTGCAGCGCCCCCTCTACGAGGAGTTCGTCGAACGGACGGCCGCGCTGATGGAGTCGGTACGGCTCGGCGATCCCTTCGCCCCCGGCACCGACCTCGGCCCGCTGATCTCGCACGCCCAGCGCGAGCGGGTGGCCGGATTCGTCGACCGGGCGCGCGCCTACGCGCGCGTGGTGACCGGTGGCGAGACGCCCCTGGGCGAACTGGAGAAGGGCGCGTACTATCGGCCCACTCTCGTCGCCGACGCACCCCAGGACAGCGAGATCGTGCAGTCGGAGATCTTCGGCCCGGTCCTGGTGGTCCTGCCGTTCGACAGCGACGACGAGGGCCTCGCGCTGGCCAACGACACCCCCTACGGGCTCGCCGCCTCCGCCTGGAGCCGGGACGTGTACCGGACGGGACGGGCCACGCGCGAGATCAAGGCGGGGTGCGTGTGGATCAACGACCACATCCCGATCATCAGCGAGATGCCGCACGGCGGCTACAAGGCGTCCGGCTTCGGCAAGGACATGTCCGCGTACTCCTTCGAGGAGTACACCCAGATCAAGCACGTCATGTTCGACAACACGGCGGTGGTCCGCAAGGACTGGCACCGCACCGTCTTCGGGGACCGATAGCAGCCTGGCCGCCCGACCCGCGGCCACCTCCCGAAAGGGCACCACGCGCATGGAGCAGTACGAGCCCGACCGCCTTTCCCCGGCCCAGGTGGCCGCCATGCGGCGCAGCTTCCGCAACGGCCGGGCGGCCCTGACCCGCCGGTCCCTGCTGCGCGCCTCCGCCGGCGGCGCGCTGGCGATCGGCGGCGCCGGGGCGCTCAGCGCCTGCGGCATCCCCGCGGCCGGAAACACCGAGGGCGGCGTCTCGGCGGAGGACCACTCCGCGAAGGAGAAGAGCGTCAGCTTCTCCAACTGGACCGAGTACATGGACGTCGACGACAGCGGGCGGAACCACCCGACGCTGGACGCGTTCACCCGGCGCACCGGCATCAAGGTCAAGTACACCGAGGACATCAACGACAACACCGAGTTCTTCGGGAAGATCAAGCCGCAGATGGCCGCGGGCCAGGACACCGGGCGCGACATCATCGTGCTCACCGACTGGCTGGCCGCCCGCCTGATCCGGCTCGGCTGGGTGCAGAAGCTGGACCCCGCGAACCTGCCGAACGCCTTCACCAACCTGTCGGCGCAGTTCCGCAACCCCGACTGGGACCCCGGACGCGCCTACTCCTACCCCTGGCAGGGCATCTCCACCGTCCTCGCCTACAACAAGAAGGCACTCGACGGCATCGAGGTGAAGACCCTCTCCGACCTGCTGGACAACCCGAAGCTGAAGGGCCGGGTCGGTCTGCTCACCGAGATGCGCGACACCGTCGGGATGACGCTGCTCGACATGGGCAAGGACCCGGGGAAGTTCACCGCCGACGACTACGACGGGGCGATCGCGCGGCTGCAGAAGGCCGTGGACAAGAGCCAGATCCGCCGCTTCACCGGCAACGACTACACCGCCGACCTCACCAAGGGCGACATCGCCGCCTGCCTGGCCTGGGCCGGGGACATCGTCCAGCTCCAGGCGGACAACCCCGACATCGAGTTCCTGATCCCCGACAGCGGCTACCTGACGTCCAGCGACAACATGCTGATCCCGAACAAGGCCCGCCACAAGACCAACGCCGAACGGCTCATCGACTACTACTTCGAGCCGAAACCGGCCGCCGAACTCGCCGCCTACATCAACTTCGTCTGCCCGGTCGAGGGAGTGAAGGACGAGCTCGCCCAGCTGGACGAGGACGCGGCGAACAACCCGCTGATCCTCCCCGACAAGGCCATGCAGGCCAAGTCCCGTGCCTTCCGCTCGCTGAGCTCCGAGGAAGAGACGGCGTTCGAAGAGAAGTTCGCGAAGCTGACTGGGGCGTGACGAGATGAAGACCACCGACGACACCACGGCCCACGGCGGCGACGTCCGCCTCACCGGCATCAGCAAGACCTACGGCGCCTTCACCGCCGTGCACCCGCTCGACCTGACCGTCCCGCAGGGCTCCTTCTTCGCCCTGCTCGGCGCGTCCGGCTGCGGCAAGACCACCACCCTGCGGATGATCGCCGGCCTGGAGGAGCCCTCGGCGGGCACCGTCCACCTCGGAGACCAGGACGTCACGGCGCTCCCGCCGTACAAGCGCCCGGTGAACACGGTCTTCCAGTCCTACGCGCTCTTCCCGCACCTCGACATCTTCGAGAACGTCGCCTTCGGCCTGCGCCGGCGCGGCATCAAAAGCGTGAAGAAGCAGGTCGAGGAGATGCTGGAGCTGGTCCAGCTCGGCGAGCAGGCCCGCAAGAAGCCGCACCAGCTCTCCGGCGGCCAGCAGCAGCGCGTCGCGGTCGCCCGCGCCCTGATCAACCACCCCAGGGTGCTGCTGCTCGACGAACCGCTGGGCGCCCTCGACCTGAAGCTGCGCCGCCAGATGCAGCTGGAACTCAAGCGGATCCAGACCGAGGTCGGCATCACCTTCGTGCACGTCACGCACGACCAGGAGGAGGCCATGACCATGGCCGACACGGTGGCCGTGATGAACGCCGGCCGGGTCGAGCAGCTGGGCCCGCCCACCGAGCTGTACGAGAACCCGCGGACCACCTTCGTCGCCAACTTCCTCGGCACCTCCAACTTCATCGAGGCCGAGGTCGACTCGCGCAGCGGCGAGGACATCGTGCTGAAGGCGGGCGGCGGCAAGCTGGTCCTGCCCCGGGCCCGCAGCAGCGCGGCCACCACGGCCGGCGGGAAGGTGCTGGTGGGGGTGCGTCCGGAGAAGATCTCCCTCACCCACGCCGACGACGCCGGGGAGATACCCGAGGGCCGCAACCGCATCACCGGCCGGATCGCCGACTCCAGCTTCATCGGCGTCTCCACGCAGTTCGTCGTCGACAGCCCCGTCTGCACCGACTTCGAGGTCTACGTGCAGAACATCGACCGCGACGCCCGGCTGGTGCCCGGCGCCGAGGTGGTCCTGCACTGGAACCCGGCCCACACCTTCGGCCTGGACGCCGCCCAGGACATCGACGCCGGGGTGGAGACCGTCGAGGAAGAGGTCGCCTGATGGCCGCGGTCACCGAGGCGCCACCGGTGGCGCCCGCCCCCGAACGGAAACCGCCCCGCAAACGGGGCCGCTGGACGCCGTACCTGCTCCTGCTGCCCGGGCTGCTGTGGCTGGTCGTCTTCTTCGCCCTGCCGCTGATCTACCAGGCGTCGACGTCCGTCCAGACCGGCTCCCTGGAGGAGGGCTACCGGGTCACCTGGCACTTCGCCACCTACTGGGACGCCCTGTCCGAGTACTGGCCGCAGTTCGTCCGCTCCGTCGCCTACGCGGCCTCGGCGACCGTGCTGTGCCTGCTGCTGGGCTACCCGCTGGCGTACCTGATCGCCTTCCGCGCGGGACGCTGGCGGAACCTGATCATGATCCTGGTGATCGCGCCGTTCTTCACCAGCTTCCTGATCCGCACCCTCGCCTGGAAGACGATCCTCGCCGACGGCGGACCGGTGGTCGGCGCCCTGGACGCGCTGCACGTCCTGGACGTCACCGCCTGGCTCGGCTGGACGGCCGGCGACCGGGTGCTCGCCACCCCGCTGGCGGTCGTCTGCGGTCTGACGTACAACTTCCTGCCGTTCATGATCCTGCCGCTGTACACCTCGCTGGAGCGCATCGACCCCCGCCTGCACGAGGCGGCGAACGACCTCTACGCGAAGCCCTCCACGACCTTCCGCAAGGTCACCTTCCCGCTGTCGATGCCGGGCGTGGTCTCCGGCACGCTGCTGACCTTCATCCCGGCGACCGGCGACTACATCAACGCGGACCTCCTCGGCTCGACCGAGACCCGCATGGTCGGCAACGTCATCCAGTCCCAATTCCTGCGGATCCTCGACTATCCGACGGCCGCGGCCCTCTCCTTCATCCTGATGGCCGCGATCCTCTTCATGGTCACCTTCTACATCCGCAGGTCCGGCACGGAGGATCTGGTTTAACAATGGCCTTCGTCACCTGGCTCAAGCGCCATCTCGTCGTGATCGCGGGACTGCTCACCCTCGCGTACCTGCTGCTGCCCAACGTCGTCGTCACCGTCTTCTCCTTCAACAACCCCAAGGGACGCTTCAACTACGAGTGGCAGGAGTTCTCCACGGACGCCTGGCGGGACCCGTGCGGGGTCTCCGGCATGTGCGGCTCGCTGTCGCTCAGCCTCCAGATCGCGCTGTGGGCGACCCTCGGAGCGACCCTGCTCGGCACGCTGATCGCCTTCGCCCTGGTCCGGTACCGGTTCCGGGCCCGGGGCGCGGTCAACTCGCTGATCTTCCTGCCGATGGCGATGCCCGAGGTCGTCATGGCGGCCTCGCTGCTGACCCTGTTCCTCAACATGGGGGCGCAGCTCGGCTTCTGGACGATCCTCATCGCCCACATCATGTTCTGCCTCAGCTTCGTCGTGGTCGCCGTCAAGGCGCGCGTGATGTCGATGGACCCGAGGCTGGAACAGGCCGCCCAGGACCTGTACGCCGGACCCTTCCAGACGTTCTGGCGGATCACGCTGCCGATCGCCGCCCCCGGCATCGCGGCCGGCGCACTGCTCGCCTTCGCCCTGTCCTTCGACGACTTCATCATCACCAACTTCAACGCCGGCTCGACCGTCACCTTCCCGATGTTCGTCTGGGGCTCCGCCCAGCGCGGCACACCCGTGCAGATCAACGTCATCGGGACGGCCATGTTCGTCGTCGCCGTCCTGCTGGTGCTTCTGTCGATGGCGGTCGGCAACCGCCGCAAGCGGCAGAAGGCGTGACCGCCGCACCGGCGTCAGCAGGAACACCGCACCACTCGTAGGGAGTTGACATCATGGCCCCAGCCGCCATGAGCCGTTGGACACAGTCCCTCTCCGAGGCCCGGCCGGCCGCGTACTGGCTGGACGACCCCGGCCGGCCGGACCCCGAGCCCGCCCTCACCGGCACCGAGACCTGCGACCTGCTGGTCGTCGGCGGCGGCTACAGCGGGCTGTGGACCGCGCTGCTCGCCAAGGAGCGCGACCCCGGCCGGGACGTGGTGCTGCTGGAGGGCCGCGAGGTGGGGTGGGCCGCCTCCGGCCGCAACGGCGGGTTCTGCGCCGCCTCCCTCACCCACGGCCTGCCCAACGGCCTGACCCGCTGGCCGGACGAGATCCACCGCCTGGAGGAACTGGGCGCCCGCAACCTCGACGCCATCGAGGAGACGGTCGCCCGGTACGCCATCGACTGCGACTTCGAACGCACCGGTGAGCTCGACGTCGCCACCGCGCCCTACCAGGCCCGCGAACTGCGCGCCTGGTACGAGGAGATCGACCGGGCGGGCCTCGCCGACGGCATCGAGTTCCTGGACACCGACGCGGTACGGGAACAGGTCGACTCGCCCACCTTCCACGCCGGGCTCTGGGACCGGCGGGGCGTGGCGATGCTGCACCCGGCCAGGCTGGCCTGGGGCCTTAAGCGCGCCTGCCTGGCCCTCGGGGTCCGCGTGTACGAGCACACGCCCGCCCTCGACCTGAGGCAGGCCGGCGCCGGCATGGGCGTGCGCACCCCGTACGGACGGGTCCGCGCCCGCCGGGTCGCGCTCGGCACCAACGTGTTCCCCAGCCTGGTGCGCCGGGTCCGCCCGTACACCGTTCCGGTCTACGACTACGCCCTGATGACCGAGCCCCTGACCGAAGCCCAACTGGCGTCGATCGGCTGGAAGAACCGGCAGGGTCTCGGCGACAGCGCCAACCAGTTCCACTACTTCCGCCTGTCCGCCGACAACCGGATCCTGTGGGGCGGCTACGACGCCGTCTACCCCTACGGCGGCCGGGTCCGCGCCGAGTACGACGACCGGCCGGAGACCTACGCGCGGCTCGCCGGGCACTTCTTCACCTGCTTCCCGCAGCTGGAGGGCCTGCGCTTCACCCACGCCTGGGGCGGCGCCATCGACACCTGCTCCCGCTTCTCCGCGTTCTTCGGCACCGCCCACGCGGGCCGGGTCGCCTACGCCGCCGGGTACACCGGCCTCGGCGTCGGCGCCACCCGCTTCGGCGCCGAGGTGATGCTGGACCTGCTGGCGGGGGAGCGCACCGAACGCACCGAGCTGGAGATGGTGCGCAGGAAGCCGCTGCCCTTCCCGCCGGAGCCGTTCGCCTGGGCGGGCATCGCGCTCACCAAGTGGTCGCTCGCCCGCGCGGACGCCACCGAGGGCCGCCGGAACCTGTGGCTGCGCGCGATGGACCGGGTGGGGCTGGGGTTCGACAGCTGAACCGCGCCCCGGCCGACCGGCGTCCTCCCGCTGTGACGCGGTTCACCCCAACGGGTCGGCGGGACCCGCGTAATGCCCGCCGTGGATCCCCCTCTCCCTCGTGACGCGCTCCGCGTCGACGAGTGAGAGGGAGGTCTCTTCATGGCTGGTGTGAGGACCGCGGTCGCCTGGCTGGCGTCGGTCGCGCCCGATCCCGAGTCCTGTCTGCGGGACTGGGAGCGCAATCCGCTGGGGGTGGCCCTGCTGCCCGCGGGCCGGGGCTGGGACGTGCTCATCCTGCCGGGCCGGCTGGGCCGGCCGACCCTGGACGTGCTGTCCCGGGTGCTGGACCAGCCCGGCCCGGTGCTCGCGGACTTCGGCGACGCGCGCACCGGTTTCCTGGTGCCGCCGGGCACCGCCGCGCGCTGGCTCGGCACCGGGGTCCGCACGGCGGGCGCGGGGACCTGGATCGTCGTGCCGCACCCGGAGCGGATGGCGGCCGGCGGGATCCGCTGGCTGATCCCGCCGGACGGGTCCGGCACGCTCACCGACCCGGCCCTGCTGGAGCTGGCGATGCACGAGGCGGCGGCCGGACTCGCGGGGGAGGAGCGGGAGGCGGACGACGGGTGATCCGCGCGAGGGGTTGACAAGCGAATTGGTCTGGACCAAGTTGGGCGCGCTCCACCCTCCCCATCTCCCCCATGTCCGGAGGCACTTGTGGAACGCACCAGACCCCTCGCCCGTCGCCCCCTGCTCGCGCTGCTCACCGTCGCGGCCCTCGCCGCGTCCGGCACGACCGTGCTGTCGTCGGCCGCCCGTGCGGCCGACGCGGACCTCGTGCGCAACGGCGGCTTCGAATCCGGCCTCGACCACTGGACCTGCACCGCCGGAGAGACCGTCACCTCCCCGGTCCGCAGCGGCGGCGCCGCGCTCCGGGCGACCCCGTCCGGCGCGGACCACGCCCGCTGCTCCCAGACCGTCACCGTGCGGCCCGACTCCACCTACACGCTCACCGGCCACGTCCGCGGCTCCTACGTGTACCTGGGGGCGAGCGGCACCGGCACCACCGACGTCTCCACCTGGACCCAGTCCGCCTCCGACTGGCAGCGGCTCACCACCACCTTCCGCACCGGCCCCGCCACCACCCGGGTCACCCTCTACACCCACGGCTGGTACGGCACCGGCGCCTACCACGCCGACGACCTCACCCTCGTCGGCCCCGGCGGCGAGACCGGTCAGCCGCCCGCGCCCCCCACCGGCCTTAGGACCGGGACGGTCACCGCCACGAGCGTGGCCCTGTCCTGGTCACCCGTCCCCGGCGCCACCAGCTACGCGGTCCACCGCGACGGCACCCGGATCCGCACCGTGGACGGCACCTCCACCACCGTCACCGGACTGACCCCCGCCACCGCCTACGCCTTCCAGGTCACCGCCCTCAACGACGCGGGGGAGTCCGCCCGTTCGGCCACCGTCACCGCCACGACCGCCGACCCCGGCCCCGGCGGCGGCCCCTCCGACCTGCCGGAGCACGCCCTGGTCGGCTACCTGCACGCCGGCTTCGCCAACGGCTCCGGCTACACCCGCCTCGCCGACGTCCCGGACAGCTGGGACGTCATCGACCTCGCCTTCGGCGAGCCCACGTCGGTGACCTCCGGAGACATCCGCTTCGAGCGCTGCCCGCGGACGGAGTGCCCGGGCGTGGAGAGCGACGCCGAGTTCAAGGCCGCGATCCGCGACAAGCAGGCGGCGGGCAAGAAGGTGCTGATCTCCATCGGCGGCCAGAACGGCCAGGTGCGGCTCACCACGGCCGCCGCCCGCGACACCTTCGTCTCCTCCGTCTCGAAGATCATCGACGAGTACGGCCTCGACGGCCTCGACATCGACTTCGAGGGCCACTCCCTCTCCCTCGACGCCGGCGACACCGACTTCCGGAACCCGACCACACCGGTGATCGTCCACCTCATCTCGGCGCTCAAGACCCTGAAAGCCACGTACGGCGACGACTTCGTGCTGACCATGGCGCCGGAGACCTTCTTCGTCCAGCTCGGCTACCAGTTCTACGGACCGGGCCCGTGGGGCGGCCAGGACCCCAGGGCGGGCGCCTACCTCCCCGTGATCCACGCCCTGCGCGACGACCTCACCCTGCTGCACGTCCAGGACTACAACTCCGGCCCGATCATGGGCCTCGACAACCAGTACCACTCCATGGGCGGCGCCGACTTCCACATCGCCATGACCGACATGCTGCTCACCGGCTTCCCGGTCGCCGGCAACGCGGAGAACGTCTTCCCGCCGCTGCGCGCCGACCAGGTCGCCATCGGCATGCCCGCCACCGTCAACGCCGGCAACGGCCACGTGTCCCCGGCCGAGGTCACCAAGACCCTCGACTGCCTGACCCGGAAGGCGCAGTGCGGCTCCTACGCCACCCACGGCACCTGGCCCGACCTGCGCGGACTGATGACCTGGTCGATCAACTGGGACCGGTTCGGGGGCTGGGAGTTCCAGCGGACGTTCGACGGCTACTTCCGCTGAGCAGCCGGGACAGGCCCAGCAGCAGCACCGCGCCCAGGCACCAGGACGCCACCACGTCCAGCGGCCAGTGGTAGCCCCGGCGCACCAGCCCGTAGGAGGCGCCCAGCACGAGGGCCCCGCACAGCAGCACCAGACCGCGCCGGACGGCCGCCCGGCGCAGCAGCGGAAGGAGGAGCACCGCCACCGCCCCGTACGCCACGACGGCGGTGGCGGTGTGCCCGGACGGGTAGTAGCCGACCGCCGGGGGCACCGCCGGGGTGCCGGGGCGGTCGGTCCACGCCTTCAGCGGGGCGACCAGCACCGGCACCAGGACCATCGCACCGGCCGCCGCGGCGGGCGGCAGCCACCAGCGGTCCAGACCACGCGCCCGCCCGTGCCACGCGGCACCGGCCAGCGCCAGGGCCAGGACCGGCACGGCCACCTCGACGTTGCCGAGGTCGGCGAGCAGTTCGGAGGCCCGGTCCGGAGCGACGAGAGCACGGCTCAGCCGCTCGTCGACGCCCACCAGCGGCCCGTCGGCGACGACCTGCCAGGTGATCAGCGCGAACAGCAGCAGGGGCAGGGCGAGCGGCAGCATGCGGCACAGCCTGGCAGGAACACCGAAGGGCCGGCGCAAGGGGGGGAGTGCGTCGGCCCTTCGGTGAACCGCCGACCCGGAAGTCCGGGACGACCGTCCGGACCGGAACGCCGCGCGCCCCGGGGGGTGTGGGGCGGGCGACCGTCCGATCGTGAGGAGACCCGAAGCTCAGGGCCCCGGTTGTGTGCGCGAGGGCACGACCAGGTCGAAGCTGGGGAGGCCCCGTCCTGTGCCGCCCATGGTGTCCCGTGGGCGGGGTGTGTCTCTCATCCGGTGAGAACCTACGGCAGGCGGCGGGCCCGCGACAGGGGAACGGCCGCCCTGTCATCCACCCCGCACACCTTCTTCACACCCTCTGCCGCCCGCGGCCGACGGTGCGGTCGCGGGCGGCCGGCCTGCTCCGACGGGTGTTCGGCGAGCAGGCGTCCGTGGGTGCTCCGGGGCGGCTCAGATCCGGGCGAACGCCTGCTCGATGATGTCCAGGCCCTCGTTCAGCAGGTCCTCGCCGATCACCAGCGGGGGCAGGAAACGCAGCACGTTGCCATAGGTGCCACAGGTCAGGACCAGCAGGCCCTCCTGGTGGCACGCCTTGGCCAGCGCGGCCGTCGCCTCCGGGTTCGGCTCCTTGGTGGCGCGGTCCTTGACCAGCTCGATGGCGATCATCGCGCCGCGTCCGCGGACGTCACCGATGATGTCGAACTTCTCCGCCATGGCGCCCAGGCGGGCCTTCATGACGCCCTCGATCGCCTTCGCCCTGGCGTTGAGGTCCAGCTCCTTCATCGTCTCGATGGCGCCCAGCGCACCCGCGCAGGCCACCGGGTTGCCGCCGTAGGTGCCGCCCAGGCCGCCGGAGTGCGCGGCGTCCATGATCTCGGCGCGGCCGGTGACGGCGGCGAGCGGCAGGCCGCCCGCGATGCCCTTGGCGGTGGTGATCAGGTCCGGGACGATGCCCTCGTCCTCGCAGGCGAACCACTGGCCGGTGCGGCAGAAGCCGGACTGGATCTCGTCGGCGACGAAGACGATGCCGTTGTCGGTGGCGAACTTGCTGATCGCCGGCAGGAAGCCCTTCGCCGGCTCGATGAAGCCGCCCTCGCCGAGCACCGGCTCGATGATGACCGCGGCCACGTTCTCCGCCCCGACCTGCTTGGAGATCTGGTCGATGGCCTGCGCGGCGGCCTCCGGGCCGGCGTTCTCCGCACCCGTCGGCCAGCGGTAGCCGTAGGCCACCGGCACCCGGTACACCTCGGGCGCGAACGGGCCGAAGCCGTGCTTGTACGGCATGTTCTTCGCGGTCAGCGCCATCGTGAGGTTGGTGCGCCCGTGGTAGCCGTGGTCGAAGACCACGACCGCCTGGCGCTTGGTGTACGCACGCGCGATCTTGACGGCGTTCTCCACGGCCTCGGCACCGCTGTTGAACAGCGCCGACTTCTTGGCGTGGTCGCCCGGGGTCAGCTCGGCCAGCGCCTCGGCGACGGCCACGTACCCCTCGTACGGGGTGACCATGAAACAGGTGTGCGTGAAGTCGGCGAGCTGGGCCGAGGCGCGGCGGACGACGGCCTCGGCGGAGGCGCCGACGGAGGTCACGGCGATGCCGGAACCGAAGTCGATCAGCCGGTTGCCGTCGACGTCCTCGATGATCCCGCCGCTCGCCCGCGCGGTGAACACGGGCAGCACCGAGCCCACGCCCTGCGCGACCGCGGCGGTACGGCGGGCCTGCAGCTCCTGCGACTTCGGGCCGGGGATGGCTGTGACGACGCGGCGCTCCTGCGGAAGTGCGGTCATGCGGGGCTCCTGGGGGTGAAGACGGACGCTTTCCTCTTTTCTCGCAGGCTAGGGCGGCCACCGGGGGCTGGGCATGCTCCATGTGGGCGTTGTCCGGGGGGCCGGGTTGTCCGCGGTGGACATAGCGCGCCGGGGGCTCCCGCGCGGGCGCGGAATCCCCGTAAGCGGCCGGACCCGGCCGCGTAGCCGTGAACTCGCCCTGCCGGGGCGTTAGATTGGCTCGCTGACGGTGACGGAGCGGCTGGTCAGGGGGCAGGGCGATGGACAGCGACGGGACCCGGGACGCGCGGGGCACGCACGCGAACCCCGTACCGCGCCCGGCGGGCCCCCCGGACATGCCATCGGCGCCCCCGCGGCCCGCCCGCGCACCGGGGGTTCCACCGCTGCCGGACGGGTCGGCGTTCCTGGCCTGGCTGCGCACGCCCCGGCCGGAGGCCCTGCCGGGCGTGTGGCGGTTCGGGCACCGGCCGCGGCCCGAGGAGGAGCCGGAGCGGGTGCCGGGGCGGCAGCTGCTGAGCGGCGCCCTGATCGCCTTCCTCGTCGGCTGGCTGGTCTGGTCGCTGCTGTGGAACGGCTACCTGGGCAGCTGGTGGGTGCTGCCGCTGGACGCCATGACGGCCTCCTGGACGGAACCGAACTCGTACAGCCGCG
>NZ_JAAGMD010000324.1 GCF_010548465.1 Streptomyces sp. SID14436
CCGGCGCGGCGGTCGTGGCGCCGGCCGGTATCGGCCGGGCGGGCTCGTCCGGGCCGTCGCCGGGAGCGTCGTCCGGGGCGGTTTCCGGGGCGGTTTCCGGGGCTGCGGACTTCGCCCGCCGCGCGAGGATCCACCGCAGCAGGGGACGCAGCGGCTCGCCCGCCACCGTCGCCAGCACCAGGTAGAGCACGCACGCCAGCCACAGGAAGCCGGGCCAGGCCAGCGTCTGCTGGAGCCAGAACGGGGCGCCGGCCCGCCCGGCGACGAACGCCCCGACGGTCACCGCCCAGCCGCCGGCGATCACCACGGCGCCGGTCCGGCGCACGGCGCCGGGGCCCCGGGTGGTGTCCCGGAAGAGGCGTCGCCACAGGTACCAGTTGGCCGTCACCAGGACGGCCAGCACCAGCACGGCGACGAGGACGAAGACGATGACCACGGTGCGGAGTTCCCGTTCTTCCCGTTGTTCCTATGTGCTCGACGTTCCGGGCGGTGCCGTTGTTCCCGTCACCGTGTCCGCCGTCCCGTCACGGCTCCCGTGAGGTCCGGCTCAGTGCGCGCACCCCGCGCAACCCGATGACCCCGATGACCGTCCCCAATACGAAGGAGACGACGGCGAGCAGCAGGTGCACCCAGAAGTACGCGGTCGGGTCGCCGTCCTCGAACGCGAGCCCGCTGCCGTCCTTGGCCAGGTTCTTGACGAAAGTGATCCAGATGACCCAGCTCCACACCCCGAAGGCGAGCAGGAACCAGGACACGGGGCGGCTGAGCTTCACGACAGCAGACCTTTCCTCACAACGCCGGGCAGCCGCAGCCGGCCGGGACTCCGGGACCCGTCCCCAGGACGGGCACACCCGTCCAGTATCGCCACCGGCTGTCCGGATCCTTGCGCGGGGTGGGACCCGGGTGGGGACGTCACCGGCCGCGGCAGGTACGTTTCCGACCGTGTCCGCACCCCAGAAGACCGCCGTACGTTCGCTGTTGGTCACGTCCGCCGTCCTGCTGTCCACCGCCCTGACCGCACCCGGCGCGGTCGCGGCCCCGTCGCCGTCCACGAGCCCGTCGGCCACGCCCCCGGCGAAGATGTCGGCGGTGGGCGGGCCCCGCCTCGGGCAGCCGGGCACCCAGGTGAACCTGGCGGGCGGCGTCCCGGTGCTGCCGAAGGGTCTGTCGGCCCGGTCCTGGATCGTCGCCGACGCCGAGTCCGGGGAGGTGCTGGCCGCGCACAACGCGCACTGGCGGCTGGCCCCGGCGAGCACCCTGAAGATGCTGTTCGCCGACACGCTGCTGCCGAAGTGGCCCCGCTCCGAGAAGCACACGGTGGTCCCCTCCGACCTGGCCGGTGTCGGTTCCGGCTCCAGCATGGTCGGGATAAAGGAGGACGAGACCTACACCGTCCACGACCTGTGGCTGGGTGTCTTCCTGCGCTCCGGCAACGACGCGGTGCACGTGCTGTCCGCCATGAACGGCGGCGTGGAGAACACCGTCCGGCAGATGAACGAGCACGCCGAGGAGCTCCAGGCCCTCGACACCCACGCGGTGAGCCCGGACGGCTACGACGCCCCGGGCCAGGTCTCGTCCGCCTACGACCTGACCCTGATCGCCCGGTCGGGGCTGCAGAAGAAGGACTTCCGGGAGTACTGCTCGACGGTCCGCGCGAAGTTCCCCGGTGAGACGAAGAAGAACAAGAAGGGCAAGAAGGTCCGGGGCAGCTTCGAGATCCAGAACACCAACCGGCTCCTCGCCGGCGCCTCCGACGTCCCCGTCTACCAGGGCATCGCGGGCGTGAAGAACGGCAACACCACCAACGCGGGCGCCACCTTCACCGGGGTCGCGGAGCGGGACGGCAGGGTGCTGCTCGTCACCGTGATGAACCCGGAGAAGGACGAGAGCAACGAGGTCTACAAGGAGACCGCGAAGCTGTTCGACTGGGGTTTCAAGGCGGCCGGGAAGGTCGAGCCGGTGGGCGAACTGGTCCCGCCGAGGAGCGCGGTGAAGGGCGCGGGCCGGCCGGGCGCCTCCGCCTCCCCGGGTGAGGCGGGCGGGGCCGCGGACGGCGTCGGCGCGGGGTCGAAGCCGGTGGCGAGCGCGCCGGCGGGCGGCTCCGGCGGCATGGGCGTCGCCCTCGGCATCACCGGCGGGGTGCTGGTGCTGCTGGCCGGCGGGGTGTTCCTGGTCAACCGCCGGTGGCCGCTGCCGGATCTGGTGCGCCGCCGTTCGCGTCCGTGACGGGCGCCGCGCCGTCCGGCCCGGCCTCCTCGCTCGGCGTCGCCGTCCAGGCGGCGCAGAACAGGACGAGTTTCGACGTGAAGTTGATCCACAGCAGCAGGGCCACCGGGACGCCGAACGCGCCGTACATGCTCTTCGCGGCCACGCCCTGCATGTAGCCGCTGAGCAGCAGCTTCAGCAGTTCGAAGCCGACCGCGCCGGTGAGCGCGGCGACCAGCAGGCGGTGCCGGGCGGGCTCCACCCCGGGCAGCAGGGTGAGGACGTAGAGCAGCAGCAGGAAGTCGGCACCCACGGCCACGGCGAAGGCGGCGGCCCGCAGCACGGCGCCGCCCCAGCCGCCCTCCGCCAGCCCGATCGCGTCGCTGATCCGGCCGACCAGGGCGGACGCGACGGTGGAGGCGACCAGGGTGATCAGCAGCGCCCCGCCGAGTCCGACGAGGATGCCCGCGTCCTTGCCCTTGCGCCAGAGCGGGTTCTCCTCCTCGTCCGGCAGCTCCCACACCGCGCGCAGGCACGCGCGCATGGACCCGGCCCAGCTGATGCCGGTGAACAGCAGCACGGCGCCGGCGATGAGGCCGATGGCGCCCGCGTTCTGCACCAGGCTCTCGATGTCGAGCTGCTCGGAGATGCCGGGCACCTGGTCGGCGATCTTCTGCTGGAGGGTGGTCTGCTGCTCGGCGCTGAGGGTGGCGGCGCCGATCGCGGCGGCCACGGTGAGCAGCGGGAACAGCGCCACGAAGCTGGTGAAGGTCATCGCCGCCGCCAGCCGCGTCCAGTGCACGCGGTCCAGCCGTTCGTACGAGCGCCACGCGTGGGTGCGGCTCAGCCGCGCCACCCACGGCCCCACCAGCGGGAGTTTCTTCAGCCAGTCCATGAAGCGACTCTGCCCCGGTTCTGCCGGACCAAAGTGCCGCACACCCCGGACGTCCCGCGGCCGGGTCGGGTCCGGGCCACCTCCGGCGCAATGAAGTGACATACCACTAATCGCCCATACCGGGGATGGTCGTGATGTTCCTCACGGGGTCGCATATATAGGGGCGATACGGTCATCGGCATGCCTGCCCACACCGTTCCCGCCAGGGGAGGGGGCCGCACCGCCCCCGCCGCCGCCCGGCCGGCGCCCCCGCGGACCACGCACCCCGAGGAGCTGTCGTGAAGGTCGCCTCCGGTCCGCCCCGGTCCGTGCTCGTCCTCGGCGGCACCTCCGAGATCGCGCTCGCCGTCGTCCGGCGGCTGATCGCCCGCCGCACCCGCACCGTGTGGCTGGCGGGCCGCCCCTCCCCCGCCCTGGACGCCGCCGCGGACCATCTGCGCGGACTCGGCGCCGAGGTCCGCACCGTCGCGTTCGACGCGCTGGACCCGGCCTCCCACGAGAGCGCGCTCGGCAAGGTGTTCGCCGAGGGCGACATCGACCTGGTGCTGATGGCCTTCGGCACCCTGGGCGACCAGGCCCACGACGAGCGGGACCCGCTGGCCGCGGTACGGGTGGCGCAGACCAACTACACCGGCGCGGTCTCCTCCGGACTGGTCTGCGCGAGCGCCCTGCAGTCACAGGGACACGGCTCCCTGGTGGTGCTGTCCTCCGTCGCGGCCGAACGCGCCCGCCGCGCGGACTTCATCTACGGCTCCAGCAAGGCGGGCCTGGACACCTTCACCCAGGGCCTGGGCGACGCGCTGTACGGCACGGGCGTGCACGTCATGGTGGTCCGGCCCGGATTCGTGCGCACCCGCGCGACCGCCGGCCTGCCCGGACCGGCGCCGGCCACCACGCCGGAGGCCGTCGCCACGGCCGTCGAACTGGGCCTGCGGCGCGGCGCGGAGACGGTGTGGGTGCCCGGCGTCCTCCGCCTGGTCTCGGCGGCCCTGCGGCACCTGCCGCGCGCGCTGTACCGGCGGCTGCACGTCTGACGGCGCGGCGCCGCGCGGCCGGGGCGCGGGGCGGGGGCGGGGTCAGCAGGCGGAGACGGACCCCCGGTCGACGTGGCCGGCCTGCGGCGGCACGACCAGCGACCCGAAGGGGAACTCGCGCAGCTTGCGCCACACCCCGTCGGCGCCCTGCTCGTAGAGGGCGAACCCGGTGCACGGCCACTCGGCCTCGTAACCGGACAGCTCCTCGAAGGCCCGGTCCATGGCCGCTTCCTCGATGCCGTGCGCCACGGTGACGTGCGGGTGGTAGGGGAACTGCAGCTCCCGGGCGACCGGACCGGAGGCGTCCCGGATCCGCCCCTGAAGCCAGGCGCAGGCCTCCGCGCCCTCCACCACCTTCACGAACACCACCGGCGACAGCGGCCGGAAGGTGCCGGTGCCCGACAGCCGCATGGGGAACGGGCGGCCGCTCGCGGCGACCTCGCTCAGGTGCGCCTCGACGGCCGGGACGATCGCGGCGTCGACCTCCGTCGGCGGCAGCAGCGTGACATGCGTGGGGATACCGTGAGCCGCGGCGTCGCCGAAGCCCGCGCGCAGCTGCTGAAGCCGGCTGCCGTGAGGCTCCGGGACCGCGATCGACACGCCGATCGTTACGGTCCCCACGTCGTCTCCTGTCGTTGTGGTGGTGAAGCTCCGGTGAGCTCCGGGTGACCGTCGTGACGGTCACCCGGATATCGACTGTACGACTCCGGCCCGGCCGCGGGCAGGCGCAGCCGGAGTGATGTGCAGCGCTGTGCGGTGGTACGGATCGGAGCCCGGGGCGTGTTCAGTGCGCCGGCTCCGCGCCGCCCCGGACGCCCGGATCAGTGCTTGGCGGACACGAAACCGACCCGCTCGTAGGCGAGGGCCAGGGTCTCCGCGGCGACGGCGCGAGCCTTCTCCGCGCCCTTGGCCAGGATCGCGTCGAGGCTCTCGGGGTCGTCCAGGTACTGCTGGGTGCGCTCCCGGAAGGGGGTCACGAAGTCGACCATGACCTCGGCCAGGTCCGTCTTCAGCGCGCCGTAGCCCTTTCCGGTGTACTGCTCCTCCAGTTCGGCGACGCCCGTCCCGGTGAGGGTCGAGAGGATCGTCAGGAGGTTGCTCACCCCGGGCTTGTCCTCGACGTCGTAGCGGATCACGGTGTCGGTGTCGGTGACCGCGCTGCGGACCTTCTTCGCGGTGGCCTTCGGCTCGTCGAGCAGGTTGATGAGGCCCTTCGGCGTGGACGCCGACTTGCTCATCTTGACCGTCGGGTCCTGCAGGTCGTAGATCTTCGCCGTCTCCTTGAGGATGTGCGCCCTGGGGAGGGTGAAGGTGGGGCCGAACCGGCCGTTGAAGCGCTCGGCGAGGTCGCGGGTCAGCTCGATGTGCTGGCGCTGGTCCTCACCGACCGGCACCTCGTCGGCGTGGTACAGCAGGATGTCGGCGACCTGGAGGACCGGGTAGGTGAACAGGCCCACGGAGGCGCGGTCGCTGCCCTGCCGGGCGGCCTTGTCCTTGAACTGGGTCATGCGGGCCGCCTCGCCGAAGCCGGTGAGGCAGTTCATCACCCAGGCGAGCTGTGCGTGCTCGGCCACATGGCTCTGGACGAAGAGCGTGCACCGGTCCGGGTCGAGCCCCGCGGCCAGCAGCTGGGCGGCGGCCAGGCGGGTGTTCGCCTGCAGCTCCTTCGGGTCCTGCGGGATCGTGATCGCGTGCAGGTCGACGACCGAGTAGAACGCGTCGTGGGTCTCCTGCAGGGCCACCCACTGGCGGACGGCGCCGAGGTAGTTGCCGAGGTGGAAGGAGCCCGCCGTGGGCTGGATTCCGGAGAAAACACGGGGTCGGTCAGTCGCCATGGGGCCCATTCTCTCAGGTCCCGGGAGGCCCTCCGGAACCGACCGGAAACAGGTGGGAACCGATCCCGGCCCGGCGGTGTAACAAAGGTGTGAGGACGCGGGAGGGGGGCCGCACCGTCGATGAGGCCGCGGTGATCGCCCGCGTGCGCGCCGGAGAGCCGGAGGCGTACGCGGAGCTGGTGCGCGCCCACACGGGCATCGCGCTCAGGGCGGCCGCCGCGCTCGGGGCGGGGCCGGACGCGGAGGACGTGGTCCAGCAGGCCTTCGTGAAGGCGTACTGCTCGCTGGGCCGGTTCCGCGACGACATGCCGTTCCGGCCGTGGCTGCTGTCGATCGTGGCGAACGAGACGCGGAACACCGTGCGTGCCGCGGCGCGCCGCCACCGGCTGGCCGACCGGGAGGCGGCCCTGACGGAGGCGGACCCGCTGATACCGGATGCGGCGGACCCCGCGGTGGCGACGCTCGAGACGGAGCGCCGCGCGGTGCTGGCCGCCGCCCTGGAGAAACTGAGCGAGGAACACCGGCTGGTCGTGACGTACCGCTATCTGCTGGAGATGGACGAGCGGGAGACCGCCCAGGCCCTCGGCTGGCCCCGGGGCACGGTCAAGTCGCGGCTGAACCGCGCCCTGCGCAAGCTGGAGCGCCTGCTGCCGGACTTCCGGCCCGGGATCTCCCCGGACACCGGGCCGCACCCCGGGCCCCGGGTGCCCCGGCAGACCGGGGAAGGGGGTGGGCGGGCATGAGCGGGCCGAGCCCCGACGAGGCCGCCCGGCTGCGGGAGGAGCTGCGCGCCTTCGGCCGGTCCCTGGACGGGCCGGGCGGGACCGCGTCCCCCGAGTCCATGGCCGAGCGCGTGCTGGAACGGATACTGGCCGAGGGCGCGCCGGTCCCGGCGGCGCCGGCCGGGGGCGTCCGGACACGGCTGCGGGCGGTGCGGCAGTGGGCGCGGCTGCGGTGGCGGTCGCTGGTCGCCGCCCTGTGCGGGCTGCTGACGGTGCTCGTCCTGACGCCCCCGGTGCGGGCGACGGTGTCCGACTGGTTCGCCTTCGGCGGCGTCGAGGTGCGCCACGACCCCTCGGCGGTGCCCTCGCCGGGTGCGCGGGTGCCGGGCTGCGGACCGTCGGTCACGCTGGGGCGGGCCGAGCAGCGGGCCGGGTTCCCGCCGCTGGTGCCCGGGGCGCTCGGCACACCGGAGGCGGTCACGCTGACCGGGCTGCCGCGCGGCCGGTCCCTGGTGAGCCTGTGCTGGCGCGAGGAGGGCCGCACCATCCGGCTGGACCAGTTCCCGGGCCGCCTGGACCCGACGTTCGTGAAACTGGTCGCCGAGCAGCCGGAGTGGCTGACCCCGAGCGGGGGCGGCGCCGGGGAGTCCGGCCCGCTGCTGTGGTTCGCCCGGCCGCACCGGCTGACGCTCCGGCTGGTGGACGCGGACGGCCACCGCTTCGCCGGCAGGCAGCGCACGGCCGGGCCGACCCTGCTGTGGACCGTCGGCGGCGGCAGCGCCGAGGGGGCCGGTGCGGCGCCGGACGGGGTGACGCTGCGCCTGGAGGGGGTCGCGTCGAAGGCGCGGGCACTGGAGATCGCGCGGTCGCTGGAGGCCGCGCGGTCCCTGGAGCCGGGCGGGGCGGGGGACGGCGCGGGGGACGGGGCGGGGGACGACTGAGCGCTCGGGGCCCGGCCCGGGCTCGCCAGCTCTGCAGCTCTGCAGCTCTGTGGCTCTGTTGCTCTGTAGCTCTGTAGCTCGCGGATTCTCGTCGCGGCTCGGTGGGAACCCCGGCGGCCCGGGCGGTGTACCAGAAGTGACAGGCGGCCCGTGGGCGGGCCGCACGGGGATCGGCCGGCCGAGTGGGGGTCCGGATGCGCGAGTGGTGGAAGGGCGGGTTCCGACGACTGACGTCGGGGCTCGGGGTGGTGACGGTGTGTGCGGCGCTGCTGATGTGGGGTGCGTCGCCCGCGGCCGCCGGCGGGCCGACGAGCGTGCTGCTCGTCTCACCGCCGAGCGGGGAGTCCGCGGCGCTGACCCACACCGACAAGGAGTACGCCGAGCTGGAGAAGCTGCTGGGCCCGCCGGAGCGGGGCGTCAGGGACATGCCCCGGGAGGCCGGTGTCACAGCCCTGTTGATCAACGTCACCTGGATGCTGCACGACGTGTCGCCGTGGCGGGTGGACCGGGTCTTCCCCGCGGAGGACGGCGACGTGGTGTGGATCCACACGGAGCAGAGGTTCACGGAGGAGCCGACCACCGGTGTGTGGCGGCGTGCCGCCCGTCCGGGTCCGCTGCGCGCGCTGCTGAAGGAGCTGGGGCTGATGGGCCCGGCGTCCGAGGCGGGCACCAACTCCGCGATCTACCCGGTGCCCTGGGAGGCGGAGGCGGAGGCGGAGGCCGGCCGCTCGGGCTCGGACGACGGCGCCTCCGGCACGGAGTCCGACGGCTCCGCCGCCTCCGCGCAGGCCCCGCCGCGGGCGGCGGCCGGTGGCACCGGCTGGTGGTGGGCGATACCGGGAGCGGCGACGGGGGCCGTGCTCGCCCTGCTGCTGCGCCCGTACGTGACGCGGCTGCCGTTCCCACGGCGGCGGCCGGGCGGCCGGGGAGGTGAGCCGGGGCCGCGGCAGGAGCTGCTCGACCTGTGAGTCCGGGGTGCGGCCCGCCACGGGGGTGCGGGCCGCCGCCGGATGCCGGGAAGGGCGGGCGCGGTGCCCGCCCCCGCGGCCTCAGCCGAGGTCGACCTCGGGGTACAGCGGGAAGCCCGCCACGAGGTCGGTGGCGCGCTGGGAGATCTCGTCGGCGACCTTCGGGTCCAGGACGTGCTGGGCCTTGGAGGGGGCGCCCTTGCTGGTGGTGCCGGCCTCGGTGGCCGTGAGGACGCGGTCGATGAGACCGGCGACCTCGTCCATCTCGCCGGTGCCCAGGCCGCGCGTGGTCAGCGCGGGGGTGCCGATGCGGATGCCGGAGGTGTACCAGGCGCCGTTGGGGTCGGCCGGGATGGCGTTGCGGTTGGTGACGATGCCCGAGTCGAGCAGGGCGGCCTCGGCCTGACGGCCGGTGAGGCCGTAGGAGGTGGCGACGTCGATCAGGTTGAGGTGGTTGTCGGTGCCGCCGGTGACCAGGGTGGCGCCGCGGCGCGTCAGCCCCTCGGCGAGGGCGCGGGAGTTGTCCACGATGCGCTGGGCGTAGTCCTGGAAGTCGGGGCGGCGGGCCTCGGCCAGGGCGACCGCCTTGGCGGCCATCACGTGCGGGAGGGGGCCGCCGAGGACCATCGGGCAGCCGCGGTCCACCTGGTCCTTGAGCGAGTCGTCGCACAGGACCATGCCGCCGCGCGGGCCGCGCAGCGACTTGTGGGTGGTGGTGGTGACGATCTGCGCGTGCGGGACCGGGTCGAAGTCACCGGTGAGGACCTTGCCGGCGACGAGACCGGCGAAGTGCGCCATGTCGACCATCAGCGTGGCGCCGACCTCGTCGGCGATCTCCCGCATCTTCCGGAAGTTCACCAGCCGGGGGTAGGCGGAGTAGCCGGCCACGATGATGAGCGGCTTGAACTCGCGGGCGGTGGCGCGCACCCCCTCGTAGTCGAGCAGCCCGGTGGCGGGGTCGGTGCCGTAGGACCGCTGGTCGAACATCTTGCCGGAGATGTTCGGGCGGAAGCCGTGGGTGAGGTGGCCGCCGGCGTCCAGGGACATGCCGAGCATGCGCTGGTTGCCGAACGCCTGGCGCAGCTCGGCCCAGTCGGCGTCGGAGAGGTCGTTGATCTGGCGGACGCCGGTCTTCTTCAGGAAGGGCGCCTCGACGCGGTCGGCGAGCACCGCCCAGAAGGCGACGAGGTTGGCGTCGATGCCGGAGTGCGGCTGGACGTAGGCGTGGCGGGCGCCGAAGAGTTCCTTGGCGTGCTCGGCGGCCAGCGACTCGACGGTGTCGACGTTGCGGCAGCCGGCGTAGAAGCGGCGGCCGACGGTGCCCTCGGCGTACTTGTCGCTGAACCAGTTGCCCATCGCCAGGAGAGTGGCCGGGGAGGCGTAGTTCTCGGAGGCGATCAGCTTGAGCATCTCGCGCTGGTCGGCGACCTCCTGGCCGATCGCGTCGGCCACGCGCGGCTCGACGGAGCGGATCACGTCGAGGGCGGAGCGGAAGGCGGTGGAAGCGGTGGAGAGGGGCTCGGCAGACATGGGGACCTCCGGACGTGGCGTTCGGCGTTCACGGTGCGGCCCAGGCGCACGGCACGGTGCCGGTCCCGGTGGTGCACGGGCCCGGGGGTCGCTTCCCGATGGTTGCTCCATCCCAGCACGCCAGTCACGACCCGAGGTCAGCGTACCGGGCGGCACCCGGTGCCGTGGCCGGGCGTCCACGATGCGGGAGCCCAGGCCGCGGCCCGTGGAGCGGGCCGCGAAGCCGCTCGGCCCCGCTCCGGGTGTCGTGGACGTCCCGGGCGGGGCCGAGCCGTGACCTGCGTGCTGCCGGGGGTGCTGGAGGGCTACAGGATCACGTGCGGCAGGAAGCGCGCGTACTCGTCGGTGATCAGGCCGGCGGATTCGCGGATGCCGAGTCCGGCGGCCTCGTTCTCGACGACCCAGGTCCCGAGGACGACGTGGTTGCCGTCGAAGTCGGGCAGGGGCGCGAGCTCCTGGTAGCAGCAGCGTTCGTCGCGGACGGCGGGCGCCTCGCCCGGCCGGTGGACGGTCACCCCGGCGCCCTCGCGGCCCAGCAGCGGCTTGGCGACGTACCCGGTGGTGCGGGCCAGCTCGCGGGGGCCGTCGAGGTAGGAGGCGAGGAGGTTGGGGTGGCCGGGGTGCAGCTCCCAGAGGATGGCGAGCAGGGCCTTGTTGCTCAGCAGCATCTTCCAGGCCGGCTCGATCCACAGGGTGCTGCCGGTGCCGCCGCCGTTGTCGAGGGTCTCCAGGACGTGGTCGGCGAAGCGGTCGGTGGTGAGCCACTCCCACGGGTACAGCTTGAAGATGCTGCGGATGAAGCGCAGCCGCTTGTCCACGAAGCGGCCGGCGATGCGGTCCCAGCCGATCTCCTCCACGGAGATCCAGTCGGTCTCCAGCCCGGCCTGCTCGGCGGTCTCCTTGAGATAGGCGACGGTCATGAGGTCCTCGCCGATCTCGTCGGCCGACGAGTGGGCGAAGTAGAGGGGGGAGCCGGGCGGCAGCAGCGCGGCCTGCCTCTTCCAGGCGTCGACGAGGCGTTCGTGGAGGGAGTTCCACTGGTCGGCGCCGGGGAACCGTTCCTCCATCCAGAACCACTGCGGGGAGGCGGCCTCCACCAGTGAGGTGGGCGTGTCGGCGTTGTACTCCAGCAGCTTGGCCGGTCCGGTGCCGTCGTAGCGCAGGTCGAAGCGGCCGTAGAGGGAGGGCAGTTCGTCGCGCCGCTGCCACGCCTCGGTGACCGCGCGGACCACGCGCGGGTCGGTGATGCCGAGGTCGGCGAAGCGGTCCTCGGTGACGATGTGCTCGGCGGCCTCCAGGCACATGCGGTGCAGTTCCTCGACGACCTCCTCCAGCGCCTCGACCTCGTCCAGCGTGAAGACGTAGTGGGCGCTCTCGTCCCAGTAGGGGACCCAGGCGTCGTCGGGCACGGGCTGCCCGGCGTCGCGGGCGGCCTCGTGCTCGGCGGGCAGGGTGAGCGGGTAGATGAGCCCCTGTTCCTCGACGGTCTGCTGCCAGCCGGGGCGGGGTGTGAGGGTGCGGCGTTCCACGGTCGGGTCCTTCGTCCGCCGGGCCGCTCAGCCGCCCCCGCCGCCGGAGCAGCCGAAGCCGCCCCGGTCGACGGCCGCGCTGCGGCTGAAGGTGCCGTTGTCGGCGTAGCCGCGGCTGACGTCGGCGTCGTAGTACCAATCGGCGTCGCCGCCGCGGTTCTTGCGGTTCTTCCCGGCGGTCCCGGAGGACCCGCCGGAGGACGACTTGCAGTTCTTGTCGGCGACGACCCTGTAGCCCTTCAGGTAGTCGTAGCTGTCGCGGTCCACGCAGCGCCGGTCGGGGTCGGATCCGCACGCGGACAGCGCCGCCGCCAGAACCCCCATCCCGCCGAGTACCACCGTGCTGGACCGCAGTCGCCGTCGCGTTTCCGCCATGTCGGCCAATCCCCCTTGTATGCGTGTGTCCACGGCCGGGCATCCGCTCCCCGGCTCGCGGCGGACAGCCTAGAGACTCGTGCGACGGCGTGTGCCGCAGGGCCCTTCCGCGGCTCTGGCTCTACTGTCGTTTTGTGTTCTTTGGCATGGTGTGCGCCCTTGGTGCGGCGGTCTGTTACGGCACGGCGACGGTGCTGCAGGCCGTCGCCGCCCGCGCGGCGGCGGACACGGACCCCGGCGGCGACGTGATGCTGCTCCTGCGGGCCCTGCGGCAGTGGCGCTACATCGCCGGACTGGCCCTGGACGGGCTGGGGTTCGGGCTGCAGATCGTCGCCCTGCGGGCGGTGCCCATCTACGCGGTCGGCGCGGCTCTCGCGGCCAGTCTGGCGGTGACCGCGGTCGTGGCGGCGCTGCTCCTGGGGGTGCGGCTGAAGCGCGCCGAGTGGACGGCGGTGGCGGTGGTGTGCGCGGGGCTCGCGATGCTCGGGCTGGCCTCCGGGGCCGAGGGGGACCTGGCGGGGCCGGGCTGGCTGGGCTGGGCGATGCTCGGCACGGGGGCCGCGGTGCTGCTGCTCGGCGCGGCGGGCGGACGGTTGCCGGAACGGGCCCGGGCGGGCGTCCTCGGTCTCGGGGCCGGGCTCGGCTTCGGCGTGGTGGAGGTGTCGGTCCGCCTGATCGACGACGTCTCGCTGCCCTCCCTGTTCGCCAACCCGGCCTCGTACGCGCTGGTGCTGGGGGGCGGCGCCGCGTTCCTGCTGCTGACCTCGGCGTTGCAGCGCGGCTCGGTGACCGCCGCCACGGCCGGGCTCGTCCTCGGGGAGACGGTCGGTCCGGCGCTGGCGGGCGTGGTCTGGCTGGGCGACCGCACCCGCCCCGGGTGGGGCTGGCTCGCGGTGCTCGGTTTCGCCGTGGCGGTGGTGGGCGCGCTGGCGCTCAGCCGCTTCGGGGAGGCACCGGAGGAGGCCGGGGCCGCCGCACGGGAGGCCGGCTGAGGGCCCGCCGGGACCGGCTCGGGGACGGACCGGCTCGGGGACGGACCGGC
>NZ_JAAGMD010000343.1 GCF_010548465.1 Streptomyces sp. SID14436
CGCCGGTTCGTGGCTCTCCCGGTGGTGGTGCGCCCGCTCCGCCGCGGTCCGTGCGCGCTGCCCCTGCCCGGCCAGCAGCCGGGCGAACGCACCGTGCAGCCGCGCCCGTTCGCCCGGCAGCAGGTCCGCGTAGACCGCCTCCCGGGCCAGGGCGTGCCGGAAGGAGTAGGTGCCGCCCTCGCCGGCGACCAGCAGCTGCCGCCCGACCGCTTCGCGCAGCGCCGACTCCAGCTCGTCCTCGGGCAGTCCGACCGCCTCGCGCAGCACCTCGTGGCCGACCCGGCGCCCGGCCACCGCCGCGGTGCGCAGCACCTGCTGCGCCGTCTCGGAGAGCTGCTCGACCCGGATCAGCAGGACGTCGGCGAGGCCGCTGGGCACCCCGTCCGCGGGGGTGCCGGTGGCGGCCACCAGCTCCTCGGCGTAGAAGGCGTTGCCCTCGGCCCGCTCCACGATCCGGCGGACGGTGGCGTCCGGCAGGGGCCGCGCCTCCAGCGCGCGCACCAGCCGGGTCACGTCCGCGTCCGGCAACGGGCGCAGCTCCAGCCGCTCCACGGCGGGCAGCCGCACCAGCTCGGCCAGCACCGGCCGCAGCGGGTGGCGCCGGTGCAGGTCGTCCACCCGGTACGAGGCGCACACCGCCAGCCGGTGCGCGGGCGCGCCCCCCGGATGCTGCAGCACGCCGCGGCCCAGCAGGAAACGCAGCAGGTCACGCGAGGACTGGTCGGCCCAATGCAGGTCCTCCAGCACCAGCAGCAGCGGCGCGATGTCCGCGACCTCGGCCAGCAGCTCCGCCATGCCCTCGAACAGCCGCAGCCGCGCGTCCACGTCCCGTACCGCGTCGGTGCCGCCGCCCAGCAGCCGGCCGACCGCGGGGCGGGCGCCGACGACGGCCGCGAACCGCTCGTCGGCGGCCAGCCGGCCCAGCACCTCCGTGAACGGCAGGTAGGGCAGACCCACGTCCCCGAGGTCCACGCAGTGGCCGGTGACCACGGTCATCCCGTCCGCGGCGGCCCGCGCGGCGACCTCGTCCAGCAGCCGGGTCTTGCCCACCCCGGCGTCCCCGGCGAGCAGCACGGCCCGCGCCCGCCCGCGCCGGGCGCCCTCCAGCACACCGGCGAGACGGGCGAGTTCGTCGTCCCGGCCGACGAGCGGACCGGCGAAGGAGCTCTGTGACACGTCCCCATCCTGGCACGGGGCCCGCCGGCCCGTCCGGCACGACCGGGCAGGAGGCCCGGGCCCCGCCCTGGGGTCCTTCGTCCGGACCGGGCCCGCGAACCCGGCGTGATCCGGACGACGGGCCCCCGGTCAGCGGTGCAGCCGGGCCGGCCAGTCCGCCGGGACCCGCTCCGCCGGGCCCGGGGCGGGCTGCGTCGCGGGGTGGCTGCCGGGCGGGGCGAGGGCCGGGCCGGACTCGTACAGCGCGTCGGTGGCGTAGTCGTAGAACCAGTCCTCGCCCGGTTCGTAGCTGTTCACCAACGGGTGGCCGGTGGCCCGGTAGTGCGCCGTCGCGTGCTGCCCGGGCGAGCTGTCGCAGCAGCCGACGTGGCCGCACGCGGCGCACCGCCGCAGGTGGAACCACCAGCCGCCGGTCGCGTCGCAGTCGACGCAGCCGGGACCGCTCGGCGGGACGACGGGGTCGATGGGGTCGCCGGTCATGGCTGCTCCTCGGGGGTGTCGGGGGAGTCGGCGGCGGACGGGGCGGTGAGCGGCAGCAGCACCTGGAAACGGGTGTCGCCGGGCACCGACTCGAACCGCAGGACACCGCGGTGCTTGCCCACCACGATCCGCCACGAGATGTCGAGTCCGAGGCCCGTGCCCTCACCCACCGGTTTGGTGGTGAAGAACGGATCGAAGACCCGGTCGCGGATGTCGTCGGGGATCCCGGTCCCGGTGTCGCGGAACTCCACCAGCAGCCGGTCCGCCTCGCGGCCGGTGCGCACCGTCAGCGTGCCCCCGCCACCGCCCTCCGCGTCCATCGCGGCGACCGCGTTGTCCACCAGGTTCGTCCACACCTGGTTCAGCTCCGCCGGGTAGGCGGGGATCCTCGGCAGGGTGCGGTCGTAGTCCCGGACGACCTCGATGTGCTGTCCGATCTTGCCCGACAGCATCACCAGCGTGCTGTCGAGGAGTTCGTGCACGTCCGCGACCTGGTACGGCGCGCGGTCGAGCTGCGAGTACTGCTTCGCCGCGTCGACGAGGTGCGAGATGCGCTTGGCCGCGTCCTCGATCTCGTCCATCAGCAGCTCGGTCTCCACGGTGTAGTTGAGCCACCCCACGGCGCCCGGGAGCAGGTCCTCGTCCACGACCGCGGCGACCCCGTCCAGCCAGTCGGGGTCCAGCCCCGCCTGCACGAAGGTGGGGGCGATGCGCCACCCCTCCTCCACGCCGTGGTCGTCGAGCCAGTCGGCGAGCGAGTCCTCCCGGTCGGCCGCCTCCAGCGGACTCAACGCGGGTGCCTTCGCCACGCGTTCGGCGGTGCGCTCCTGGATGTCGATGAGCTGGGCCAGGGTCTCCGGCTCGTAGGTGCCGGTGGAGATCACCCGCAGCTTGTGCCGCATCCTGCCCACCCGCTCGCGCAAAGTCGCGGTGGCCCGTACGGCCGCCGCCGCCGGATTGTTGAGCTCGTGCGTCAGCCCGGCGGACAACGAGCCGAGCGCGAGCAGCCGTTCGCGCTGTCCGACGGCCCGCTGGGTGCTCTTCGACCCGAAGAACAGGCCCTCCAGCAGGTGGACCGCCATCGGGAACCACTCCTGCATGACGGCCGCGAAGGTGTCCGCGGGCAGCACGAAGAACCGGGACGGTTCCGTCACCCGCATCGTGTTGGTGTACACCTGCGGCACCCGGTCGCCCAGGTACGCCTGCATCGCTCCCGCGTACACCCCGCGCTGCGACGTGCGGTTGACCTCCACGTCCTGGTCGCCGACCCGGCGCGAGAGCACGACGGTGCCCTCCAGCATCACGTAGAAGCAGGTGGCGGGCTCCCCCTCGGCGTACACCTCACCGGGCTCGAACCGCTCCACCCGCCCCTCGCGGCACAGCCGCCCCAACTGCTCCGGGGTGAGCCGCTCGAAGAGGAACAGCGAGCCGATCTCCTGCGGGCTGCACGGCCCCGGGGTGCCGTTCACGACTGCTCCAGATACCGGTGGACGAGCATCACGGCCATGGCTCCCTCTCCGACGGCGGACGCGACCCGCTTGGCGGACTCGGCGCGCGCGTCGCCCGCGACGAACACGCCCGGCACGCTGGTCTCCAGGTGGTAGGGCGGCCGGTCCAGCTCCCACTCGGCCGGGGGCCGGCCGTCCGCGGTCAGGTCCGGGCCGGCCGGCAGGAAGCCGCGCTCGTCCCGGCGCACCGTGCCGTCCAGCCAGCCGGTCAGCGGGGCCGCCCCGATGAACACGAACAGCCACTGCGCGTCGACCCGTTCGGTCCGTCCGGTCCGGGTGTCGCGCAGCGTCAGGTGCTCCAGGTGCCCGTCGCCGTGCGCGGCGGCCACCTCCGTCAGGGTCCGCACCGAGATGTTCGGCGCCTTCTCGATCTGCCGGATCAGGTAGTACGACATCGACGCCGACAGGTCCGGCCCGCGCACCAGCAGCGTCACCGACTTGGCGCCCCGCGCCAGGTGCATCGCCGCCTGCCCGGCCGAGTTGGCCCCGCCCACGATGTACACGTCCTCGCCCCGGCAGGCGGACGCCTCCGTCAGCGCCGACCCGTAGTACACCCCGCGCCCGGTCAGGTCCGCGCAGCCGGGGACGGACAGCTGCCGGTAGGACACCCCGGTCGCGAGGATCACGCTGTGCGCGGCGACCGACGAGCCGTCCGAGAAGCGCACCACGCGGGCCGAACCGCACACCTCCAGACCCGTCACCTCGCGCGCGGTGAGGATCTCGGCGCCGAACCGGGTCGCCTGCCGCCGCGCCCGGTCGGTGAGCTGCGCCCCGGACACGCCGTCCGGGAAGCCCAGGTAGTTCTCGATGCGGGAGCTCTGCCCCGCCTGGCCGCCGGTCGCCGACCGCTCCACCAGCACGGTGCGCAGCCCCTCCGAGGCACCGTAGACGGCCGCGCCCAGGCCCGCCGGGCCGCCGCCGATGACGACCAGGTCGTAGAAGTCGGCCTCCGGGGTGGTCGCCAGGCCCACCCGGGCCGCCAGGTCCACGGGCTCCGGCTCCACCAGCGGCGTCCCGTCCGGGGTGATCACCACCGGCAGCCGCGTCCCGTCCTCGTCCGCGGCCGCCAGCAGCCTGCGGCCCTCCGGTTCGTCGGAGGAGTACCAGCGGTAGGGCACCTGGTTGCGGGCCAGGAACTCCCGCACGTCCGAGGAGCGCGCCGACCAGCGGTGCCCCACCACCTTCGTGCTGGGCACCGGCCGGTGGTCACCGGCCCGCCAGGCGGCCAGCAGGTCGTCGACGACGGGGTAGAGCTTCTCCTCCGGCGGGTCCCACGGCTTGAGCAGGTAGTGGTCGAGATCCACGACGTTGATCGCGTCGATCGCCGCCCCGGTGTCCGCGTACGCGGTCAGCAGCACCCGCCGTGCGCCGGGGTGGATGTCGAGGGCCTGCTCCAGGAACTCGATGCCGTTCATCCGCGGCATCCGGTAGTCGGCGAGGAGCACGGCCACCGGATCACCGCGCAGCTTCAGCTCGCGCAGCGCGTCGAGGGCGGCCTCGCCGGACTCGGCGCGCACGATCCGGTACGACCGGCCGTAGCGCCGCCGCAGGTCCCGGGCCACGGCGCGGGAGACCCCCGGGTCGTCGTCCACGGTCATGATGACGGTGCGTGCCGCGTCGGTGGCCTCTGCCATACGTCCCCCACATCGCGTGGTCGGGTCCGGCACGGCGGACCCGCTGCGACGTCGGGCACCGCGCCGACTCAGCCCATCGTAGGGGCGGACGCGCCGGACCGCTCAGCTTCCGCCGGGCCCCGGGCCGGGCCGTGAGGACAGCACGCAGAACTCGTTGCCCTCCGGGTCGGCGAGCACCACCCAGGACTCCTCGCCGCTCTGGCCGACGTCGGCGTGCCGGGCGCCCAGGGCGAGCAGCCGGGCCACCTCGGCGTCCCGGTCGTCGGGCCGCAGGTCGAGGTGGAGGCGGTTCTTCCCCGCCTTGCGTCCCGGGTCCGCACCGAACAGCAGCCCCGGCAGCCGGTCCGGGGCGGGACGGATCTCCATCTCGTCGGGGGACTCGTCCACCACCACCCACCCCAGCGCCTCGGCCCACCACCGCCCGAGGGCGTGCGGATCGGCCGCGTCCACCACCAGCTGCTCCCACGTCACACCCATCACCCCAGCGTAGGGAAGACTGGACCCCCGCAACGGGCACCGCACCGCTGCGGCACCGCACACATCAGGGAATTCAGGGAGGGACCGCATGACACGCCCGATCACGGCAGGGGTCGACGGAACGGGGGAGAGCCTCGCCGCGCTGAACTGGGCGGCGCGGGAAGCGGTCCGGCAGGGACTGCCGCTGCGGGTGGTGCACGCCTGGCGGTTCCAGGCCTACGACACGGTCGACGCCGGGGACGCCGCCACACAGGAGCGGTGGGTGCGCGAGTCGGTGGCCGGGGCCGTCGACGAGGTCGCCGCACGCCATCCCGGTCTCCGGGTCACCGGCGACGCCCTGCAGGGGGACGCCGTGGAGACCCTCGTGGAGGTGGCAGGGGACGCGGAGATGCTGGTGCTGGGCTCCCGCGGGCACGGGCGCATCATGGGCTTCCTGGTCGGCTCGGTCGGCCAGCAGGTCATCGTCGACGCACCGAGCCCGGTGGTGCTGGTCCGGGCCGAGGACAAGCCCTCCGGCGAGGTCGACGGGCGCGAGGTCGTCGTCGGCCAGCAGGGCGACCCGGAGGACAGCGCGGCCGCGCTCGGCTTCGCCTTCCGGACCGCCGCCGCCCGCGGGGCCACCGTGCGGGCCGTGCGCGCCTGGACCCTCCCGCCGGTCTTCGCCTACAGCCCCGGCTCGCTGCGCCTGATGGACGAGGCCGGCGGCCTGGAGCCGTACGAGCAGCAGGCGCTGGCGGCGGCGCTGGCGCCGTGGCGCGAGCGCTACCCGGACGTGCACGTGGTCGAGCACGTGGAGATGGGCAGCGCCGGACAGGTCCTGCTGTCGGTGGCCGGCACGGCCCAGCTGATGGTCGTCGGCCGGCGCGCCCGCCGCACCGCCGTGGGCGCCCGGATCGGCTCGGTCGCGCACGGCGTGCTGCACCACGCGGACTGCCCGGTCGCCGTGGTGCCGCAGTCCTGACGCGGGCGCGGCCCGCCCCGGCTCAGTCCGTGGCGGGCCCCGGCCGGGACCGGGTCTTGGGCAGGATGTGCTCGATGTAGTCCGCGACGGCGGTGTCCAGGCCGATGTCGTGCTGGGCCCGCTCCGACAGGTACCAGCGGTGCTCCAGCAACTCGTGGTAGATCTCCGCCGGGTCCATCCCGCCCCGCAGCTCCGGCGGGACGGCCCGCACGGTCGGGCGGAAGACCTCGCGCACCCAGCGGTGGGCGAGGACCTCGGCGCGGGCCCCCGCGCCGTTGGTCCGGCCCGAGCCCGGCCGGGCGCCCGCGACGGGCTCCTCCGGGGCGTAGTCGTCCTGGGTGGCCATCCAGCTCTCCAGGTCGCTCAGCAGCCGCCTGGCCTGGTTCTCCTCGGCGTCGAGCCCGGTCAGGCGCAGCAGCTGGCGCGGGTGGTGCCCGGCGTCGACGACCTTGGGCACGAAGGTGACCGAGTCGCCGAGGGGGGAGTGCTCGATCTGCATCTCCGCCACGTCGAAGCCGAGCGCGTTCAGCCGGCGGATCCGGCGCTCGATGTAGTGGTACTTGCCCGCCGGGTACACCGACGTGCGGGTCAGCTCCTGCCACAGTCCCTCGTAGCGGGCGCAGATCTCGGAGCCGAACTCGACCGGGTCGACGGAGGGGTGCAGCGCCCCGGACGCCTCCAGGTCCATCAGCTCGCCGCTGATGTTCACCCGGGCGAGCTCCAGGTCGTAGTCGCGCTGCCCGTTGGTCAGCTCCGGGTGCAGGTCGCCGGTCTCGGCGTCGACCAGGTAGGCGGCGTAGGCGCCCGCGTCGCGCCGGAACAGGGTGTTGGACAGCGAGCAGTCGCCCCAGGCGAACCCGGCGAGGTGCAGCCGCACCAGGAGCACGGCCAGCGCGTCCATCAGCCGGTGCATGGTCGCCGGGCGCAGCGTCGTCTCGAACAGCGAACGGTAGGGCAGCGACCCGGCCAGGTGCCGGGTGACCAGGACGCTCTCCAGCGGCTCCCCGGCGGCGTCGGTGCGGCCGGTGACCACGGCGAGCGGGTCCACCGCCGGGATGTCGATCCGGTCCAGGTCGCGCAGCAGCCCGTACTCGCGCTGGGCGGGACGCTCGGCGAGCTCCTTGACCGCGACCACCTCGTCACCGGCGCGCGCGTAGCGCACCACGTGCCGGGAGATGCCGCGCGGCAGCGGCACCAGGTACTCCTCGGGCCATTCCTCCAGCGGAAGGTGCCACGGCAGTTCCAGCAGGAGCGCGGGGTGCTCCGGGTTGGTGGCGTTGATCTGCAGGGCCATGGATCGGGCGTCCTCCTCTCGCGGTGATCGTTCCCAGCCTATTGCGCCCGCCCGCGGGCGCCGAGCGCGGCGGCACGCACCGGCCCGCGGTGCGCGGGTCCGGGAC
>NZ_JAAGMD010000370.1 GCF_010548465.1 Streptomyces sp. SID14436
CCGCGGCGGTCGCGGTGACGGCCGTGGCGCCCCGGGGCCGGGGGGCCAGCCGGGTGGACGCCTCCTGGGAGTAGGCGCGCAGATAGGTCGCGACGGTGTTGGTGACCGCGACCAGCGGCACGGCGACCACCGCACCGCCGATTCCGGCCACCATGCCGCCGGTGGCCACGGCCAGCACCACGGCGAGCGGGTGCACCCGGACGGCGCGGCCGAGGATGAACGGCTGCAGGATGTGCCCCTCGATCTGCTGCACCGCCAGCACCACGACGAGGGTCATGACGGCCGTGAACACGCCCTGGGTGACGAGCGCGACGACCACCGCCAGCGCGCCCGACACGACCGCACCGACCAGCGGGATGAAGGCGAACAGGAAGATGAAGACGGCCAGCGGCACCGCCATCGGCACATCGAGGAAGTAGATGCCGAGGCCGATGAAGATGGCGTCGATCAGCGCCACTATCACCGTGCCGCGCACATACGCCGTCAGCGTCCGCCAGGCGGCCGGTCCGGCGCCGGCGACGCCCGGGCGGGCGACGGCCGGGACCAGCTTCAGCGACCACTCCCAGATGCGCCGGCCGTCGTAGAGCAGGAACAGCGTGGAGAACACCGCGAGCAGGATGCCGGTGAGCGCCTCGACGACGACGGTGACGCCCTCCAGGCCCGCCGAGGTGATCTGCTCGCTGTTGGCTCCGACGGCCTCCCGGAGGTTCTTGGCGATCTCGTTGATCTGCTTGTCGGTGACGTGGAAGGGGCTGTTCAGCAGCCAGTTGCGCAGTTCGTCGATGCCGCCCTGGATCTGGCTGGTCAGGTTGTCGATGTTCTCCATGACCTGCCAGGTCACGAACCAGCCGATGAGGCCCATGACGACGAAGCCGAACAGCGCGGTCAGTGCGGTGGCCGGCCCGCGCGGCACGCCGAGGCGGCGCAGCCGCGCCACCGTGGGCTGGAGCAGGGCGGTGATGAGCAGGGCGGCCACGAAGGCCAGCACCACCAGCTGGACGGCGCTGATGACCCGCATGAGGACCCAGAGGGTGCCCGCGAGGACCAGCAGCCGCCAGCCGGCCTCGGCCGCCACGCGCACGCCCCACGGCACGGCCTGCGCCGGGTCGGGGCGGGCCGGGACGGCGGGCGCGTAGTCGGGCGGCGGGGGGACGTGGCCCTCTGCCGGGGCGGACGCGGACGGGTCGCCGTCCTCCCGTTCGACCTCGGCGCGGCGTTCGTCGAGCCGTTTGCCGACCGCGGTCAGTCCGGCTCCGACCCGGCCGAGCCATCCTGGCACTCGCGACATGATCCGTCCTCTTCCCCCGTTTCTCCGCACCACTCCCCCTGGAGTCGTCGGTCAGACGCTACAGGGCGACAGCCCCGCACCGTAGGACGGTGCGGGGCTGCGCCGGGGTTGAGCGGGGTGGAGGCCGGCGGGCCTGCCGGGCCTAGTACCAGTGGTTGGCCTGCCAGAACGACCAGGCGCCGCAGGGGCTGCCGTAGCGCTCGTTCATGTAGTTCAGGCCCCACTTGATCTGGGTGGCCGGGTTGGTCTGCCAGTCGGCGCCGGCGGAGGCCATCTTGGAGCCCGGGAGCGCCTGGACGAGACCGTAGGCGCCCGAGGAGGGGTTGACGGCCTTGTAGTTCCAGGTGGACTCGCGGGTCACGATGTTGCTGAAGCACTGGAACTGGTCGCCGGGAATCATCTGGCGGGCCATGGCCTGGACTTCGGCGACGGTGTAGCTCGCCTTCGCCGAGAAGCTGGAGGCGTCCCGGGTGGCGGAGCGGCTCGCGGCGGCCTTGGCCTCGGCCTCGCGCTGCTTGGCCTCCTTCGCCGCCTTCTCGGCCTGCTCCTTCTTGGCCACGGCGGTCTTGGCGGCGGCCTTGCGGGCTGCCTCCTCCGCGTCCTTCTTGGCGGTCGTGTCCGCGGCGATGGCCATCGTCTCGGCCTGCTGCGTCACGGAGGCGGTCTGTACCTGGGCCTGCTGGCCCGCGGGGATGTCCGCGAGCAGCGTGGTGCTGGCTGCCGTCGCCTCGACGTCGTTGTTCTGCGCGGTGCTGCCCGAGGCAACGCCGACGACGCTTCCGACAGCGGTGACCGCGGTGGCCGAAGCCACTGCGAATCCCCGGACCGAGATCCGGCTCACACGGTTTCCTTCCAGCATCGCCCGCTTCGGTGACCCTCGCGGACGCAATCGTGCCCCTGGCACTGGCCTCCCCAACTGCGGGCCACGGGAGGCGCGGGCCCGGTGGGCAACCCCCCGTGCGGGGAGCGCCGCGTGGTGCTCGGGCGGCATACGACGACGCTATGCAGTTGGAAGCCGGTGCTTCGGTTGTGTCCCGTGCCGCTGGCGGTACGGATGTGTCGTATGCGGGGCCTGACAGGAAGGAGACTCTGCCGTAATCCGGCGGCGGGAGGCAATTCTCCGCCGCGTGTGAAAGCTCACACCCCGTTTGCCCCAGGCGTTTTCCGGAAAGGCCACGCACGCCGACGCCGCCCGGCTAGGCTCTGTGCCTTTCCGGACGGCGCCAACTCTTGCGTAACCGCTCCTTTTTGGAAGAGTTCGGTCAGACCTGACCGTCTTCGAGCATTTCGGTCACCAGTGCGGCGATCCTGGACCTTTCGGACCGGGTCAGGGTGACGTGGGCGAACAGCGGATGCCCCTTCAGTTTCTCCACGACGGCGACCACTCCGTCGTACCGGCCCACCCTCAGGTTGTCGCGCTGGGCCACGTCGTGGGTCAGGACGACCCGCGAATTGGCGCCGATCCGGGACAGAACGGTCAGCAGGACGTTCCGTTCCAGCGACTGGGCCTCGTCGACGATGACGAACGCGTCGTGCAGCGAGCGGCCCCGGATGTGGGTGAGCGGCAGGACCTCCAGCATGCCGCGCGCGGTGACCTCTTCGATGACCTCCCGCGAGGTGACGGCGGACAGCGTGTCGAAGACCGCCTGCGCCCAGGGGCCCATCTTCTCGGCCTCGGTGCCGGGCAGGTAGCCGAGTTCCTGCCCGCCCACCGCGTACAGCGGCCGGAAGACCATCACCTTCTGGTGCTGACGGCGCTCCAGCACCGCCTCCAGGCCCGCGCACAGCGCCAGCGCCGACTTGCCGGTGCCGGCCCGGCCGCCCATCGACACGATGCCGACGTCCGGATCGAGGAGCAGGTCCAGGGCGATGCGCTGCTCGGCGCTGCGGCCCTTGATGCCGAACACCTCCCGGTCGCCGCGCACCAGACGGACGTTGCCGTCGGCGGTGACCCGGCCGAGCGCCTTGCCGCGCTCGGACTGGAGGGTCAGGCCGGTGTGCACGGGCAGGTGGGACGCCTCGGGCACGTAGACGTGCCCCTCCTCGAAGAGGATGTCCACCTGCTCACCCGGCAGGGTGAGTTCGGACATGCCGGTCCAGCCGGAGGCGTCGGTGATGGCGAGCTCGGCGCGGTATTCCTCGGCGAGGAGTCCGACGGAGGACGCCTTGATCCTCAGCGGCAGGTCCTTCGACACCACGGTGACGTCGAACCCCTCGGCCTGCAGATTGCGGGCGACCGCGAGGATGCGGGAGTCGTTGTCCCCCAGGCGGTAGCCGGTCGGCAGCACGCTGGGGTCCGAGTGGTTGAGCTCGACCCGGACGGTGCCGCCGAGGTCCCCGATGGGGATCGGGGCGTCGAGGCGACCGTGCCGTACCCGGAACTCGTCGAGCAGGCGCAGGGCCTGCCGGGCGAAGTAGCCCAGTTCGGGATGGTGCCGCTTGGCCTCCAGTTCCGTCACCACGACAACGGGGAGCACCACCTCGTGCTCGTCGAAGCGGCTCAGGGCGCCTGGGTCGGCCAGCAGGACGCTGGTGTCGAGGACATAGGTGCGCCGGTCGGGCTTGTGGCGCTTTGTGCTGGTCACCACGGAAGGACGTACCCCCTCGGAAGAGGTCGGGGAGCGACGGAGCGAAGCCGGGCCGGGTGGGCGATGACGATCGTGGCCGGCGTGGCGGACGCCGCGGCCGGCCGACGACCCCTCTGCGCAGCGGGCCGAGAACCGGCCCTCCGCTGCTCTTTCCGTGCCGTGACCGCACGGTGGGGCTGATGCAAAGGGCCTCCCGGGCGGACGACCCCGGGCCGTCCGCTGAGATCCGACACCCGTGGTTCGGGTGTCGACCTGTCTGGCTTATGCCCTCGAACGTACGCCGCCATGCAACGGTGCACGACGGCGCACGCGTGAACTCTCCGTGACACCGTGTGACCCGCATGGGGGAACGGACCGCTGGCGGGCTGCCGCCCGGCCCGGCCCTGCCGGGTCTTCAGCCGCCGTAACGCCGGTGGCGGGCGGCGTAGTCGCGCAGCGCGCGCAGGAAGTCGACCTTGCGGAAGGCCGGCCAGAAGACCTCGCAGAAGTAGTACTCCGAGTGAGCGGTCTGCCAGAGCATGAAGCCGGACAGCCGCTGCTCGCCGCTGGTGCGGATGACCAGATCCGGGTCGGGCTGGGCGCGGGTGTAGAGGTGACGTCCGATCATGTCGACGTCGACGGACTCGGCGAGCTCCTCCATGGAGGTGCCCTGCTCGTGCGCCTGGAGGAGCATGGACCGTACGGCGTCGGCGATCTCCTGGCGGCCGCCGTAGCCGATGGCGACGTTGACCACTATGCCGTCGACGTGCGCCGTGCTCTGCTGGGCCTCTTTGAGGGTGGTCTGCATTCCGGCGGGCAGCAGGTCGGGGGTGCCGACGTGGTGCACACGCCAGCGTCCGTCGGCGGCGAGGCTGCGGACCACGTCCTCGATGATGCCGAGCAGGGGGACGAGCTCTTCCTCGGGGCGGTCGAAGTTGTCCGTCGACAGCAGCCACAGGGTGACGACCTCGACGTCCGTCTCCGTGCACCAGCCGAGGAACTCCTCGATCTTGTCTGCGCCCGCGCGGTGGCCGTGGACGGTGCTGGATCCCGCGGCTTTGGCCCACCGGCGGTTCCCGTCCATGATGACGCCGATGTGCTTGGGCACCTGAGCGGTGTCCAGGTGGCCTTCCACCCGGCGTGCGTACAGCCTGACCAGCAGGCCACGCAGCTTGTCGCGCAGGTTCACGTGATCGTCAGCCCCTCCGTGCGGATCGGACAGACGCGGCACCCCGCCGCGGGTCCACGGCATGGCGACCCGGTCGTGGTCGCGGGCGGCCCCTGTCCGTATGGCGGTCCCCGGGGGCGAAGCCTACCCCCGCGCGGGCGGGCGTCCCCAAAGCCCGGGGTGGGGCGGTGGTCGAGGGTCCCGCGGGGTTCGGGAGGCGCCGCGGGCCGGCCTCACCGCGTGCGGGGCCGCCGGAACCAGCCGCCCGCCGAGCCCTGGCCGAGCAGCACGACGACGGCGACGGCGCCCGCCAGGGGCAGGATGCCGAACGGCGTGCCCTGCGCCGCCCCGCCGAGCGCGAGCAGGATCTGGACGGAGCCGAGCACCAGCGCGGCGACCCGGACACCGGGGCCCGCGGAGGGGAAGAGGAAGGCCAGGACGAGCAGCACCCAGGCCGTCAGGTACGGCGCGAAGGCCCGTCCGGCCGCCTCCGCGCCGGAGAAGGCGCCCACCAGGGCGCTGTGCACCACTCCGAGTCCGGCGAGCGCGAAGATCACCACCTGCGCGGCCCGCACGGCGGCGGGCATCCCGGCCGGCACCTGCGGATGGGGGTAGTGCGGGTGGGGGTACTGCGGGTGCGGGTACTGCGGCCGGTGAGCGGCCTCGCCGTTGTGGCCGGGCTGCTGCGGGGGCAGGGCCGGATACTCGTTCGACATGCGAGGGACTCTAACCACGGACACAAAAAAACGGGCCGGTCCGTGGGGGGGAGACGGACCGGCCCGAGGGGGGGTTTCCACCATAACCCTTCGTAAGTGATGCTGCGTCCATCGGCGTGCCACAACTACTCTCCGGATTCGGCCGGCGACGCCGAGGTGGTCGCGGAACGAGCGATTCAGGCCGCGCGAGTGGCCGATTTCCTGCAGGAATGGCGCCTTCACCTGGGAAATTGCAGGCGATGTGAGGTCGCTGTGACGGATGTGGCGTCTTCGGCACGTTCCGCGATCATTCTTCCGGCCGTCCCCCAGATGGGTGACCGGGCCCGACACGCCGTCTTGACCCGGTGGGACACGGGAGGCGGGAGAGGGTGACGCGGAGGGATCAGGAGACCGGGGCCCCCGGGACGCGGGGCCGCGGACGGGCGCGGAACGGCCGGGCACCGCGCAGCCCCCTCCACTGCGCGGTACCACTCCCGCGCAGCTTTGCTCACGCGAATTACCTTGGTCCGAACTTACGTGATGGGGGGACGGGAAGGCGAGCCCGGATCCATAACGATGCGGCCACCGGCCGGCCACCGGCCTGCGGGCCTGGACGAGCTGCCGCGTGCTGTGGGCGACGAAGGCCCCCTCGGCCACGATCCGCTCGTGCAGCGCCCGCAACCGCGGCAGGTATGCCTCGACGGTGCAGTCCGGCACCATCCAGACGACCTTCCGCAGGAAGTGCACCACGGCACCGATGTCGAAGAACTCCATGCGCAGACGTGCGGTCCGCAGGCCGGTGACCTCCAGCCCGGCGGCCTCGGCCGCGCGCCGCTCCCGGTCCGGGTGCCGGGCCCCGCCGCCCCCGCCGGGCTGCGGCCCGAGGAAGTGCTCCACGAGCTCCCGGGCGCTGCCCGGGCCGACGCGCTGGGCGAAGTACGTGCCCCCGGGTTCCAGCACCCGCGCGATCTCCGTCCACGGCGGCTCGACGGGGTGGCGGCTGACGACGAGGTCGAAGGCGCCGTCGGCGAAGGGCAGCGGCGCCTCCCCGGCCGAGGCGACGACCGTGACGCGCCGGGGCCGGAGCAGGGCGGCGGCACGGGCGGCGTTGGGCGGCCGGCCCTCGGTGGCGACGACCAGCGGGAGCCGCCCCCGGCGCGGCCGGGACACCCCCGGTCCGGCGGAGGGGAAGGCGTTGGCGAGCGCGAAGTCGAGCACCTCGCCGCCGCCGGTCTGGACGTCGAGCACGGCGTCCGCCCGGACGATCCGCTCCGCCAGGGCACGCGCGTACCCCCAGGGCGGACGGGCTTCGGTGGCCCGGCCCTCGAACCAGGAGAAGTCCCAGCCGTCGGTGGGCACGGCGGCCCCTTCGGCGACCAGCTCCTCGAAGGAACGGCCCCGCCCCGCTCCGGCCGATCCGCTCGCCACGGAACCCTCCCTCACTGTCCATCAGATCTTCACCCCCGCCGCCGCGTCGGGGCGGGACTCGCTGCCGACGCGGCGTCAGGAACGGTCGCCGCCGACCCGGCCGCCGGTGCCCGTCCCCTGCAGCTCCGGCGCCACCTCCTGCGCCACGAACCGCACGAACCCCTCCGGGTCCGGTTCGTCCGCCGTGGGCTGCAGGATCACCGCGTCCGCGCCGGCCTCGGCCAGCCGCCGCACCTGCCGCGCCACGGCACCGGCGTCCCCGGCGGCACCGAGGTCCGCGT
>NZ_JAAGMD010000391.1 GCF_010548465.1 Streptomyces sp. SID14436
GCTGTGCGCGGGCGGGGGCCGGCCGGTGACCGTCGGCGCCGGGGGCGGGCCGGCCGGCGCCCAGGGTGACGGCGAACACCGCGGCGTCGTCCTGCAGGGTGCCGCCGGTGTGGCGGGAGACGGCGGCCAGGAGGGTGTCGAGGATCGCTTCCGGATCGGCCGGCAGGTCCCCGGACAGGGCGAGTGCGGGGTCGAAGAAGGCACCGTTCGCGTCCCGGGCCTCGTCGATGCCGTCGGTGAACAGCACCAGCGTGCCGCCCACGGGCAGGTCGAACCGGTCGACCTCGATGTCGTCGGTGCCGAGCAGGCCCAGGCCCAAGCCCAGACCCAGGCCGAGGGGCAGCGCCGGGGTGGACGGTTCCAGGGACACCGCCTTGCCCTCGTGGACCAGCAGGGGCGCCTCGTGGCCCCGGTTGAAGACGCGCAGCTCCGAGTAGTCGGGCGGGAGCTCCGCCACGACGGCGGTGGCGAACGTCTCGGCCTCCGCCCCGGTCGCCTCCGCGACGATCCCCTGCATCCGTTCCTCCAGCTGGCGGACGACGCCCGGCAGGTCCGGCTGGTGGTGACTGGCCTCGCGGAACGAGCCGATCAGTGCGTTGACCGTGCGGATCGACTCCAGGCCCTTGCCGCGCACGTCGGCGATGAGCATGCGAATGCCGTACGAGGTGTGGTGGATCGAGAAGAGGTCGCCGCCGATCGCGGCCTCCTCGTGCGCGACCTCGTAGCGGGAGGCGACCGTGAGACGGCCCACGCGCCGGGGCGGGTCCGGCAGCACCGCCCGCTGGACGGCCGCGGCCACCTCACGGCTGGTGGCCAGCTGCCGCCGGTCCCGGGCCAGGATGACGTTGAGGAACGCCGCGATGACGGTGAGCAGGACCAGGCTGGTGAACGGGGCGACGTCGTCCCGGCTGGGCTCCCGCTCCACGTACACCAGGGCGAGGCCCACCAGGTTCGCCATCACTCCGGTGATGATCGTGCCGGGCAGGGAGAGGAGGGGCGCGGCCACCACCGCGGCCGCGGCGAGGGCCGGGAAGGTGTTGAGCTCTCCCCGGGTGGCGACGTCGATCACGAAAGCGCTGAGGATGATCGCGGCGGGCAGCCAGCGGAGCCTCCGCCTCCGCTCCTCCGTCGGATCCCGGCGAACCATGCGCATTCCGCGTTCCTCGCGATGTCCGTGCTGACGGTGCGGCCCGGCCCCAGTCTCCGCCACATCCGTGGCCTCTGCGACCTCACGGGGCCGGCCACGGGGCGCGGTCCCGGCCGCCGTCGGCGTGGACGGGGCGCCCGGGAAGGGGTCCGCCCGCGCGGGCCGGGTCGTACGGACGTTCGGCGCCGCCCGGTACCGTCCGGCAGCCGCCGGGTGAGCGCGGGACATCCGCTCCGGACCGGCCCGCCGGCCGGTAGCATCGCGGTCTCCAGAAGGGGGAACACGACGTGACCTTGGCGCAGCGGGGCGTTCCGCCCCGGGTGGCGGAGGCGGAGCGGTGCGCCGCCGAGGCCGGTTTCATCAAGAGCTGCATCCCGCAGGTGGGCCGTCTGCTGCGGCTGGCCGCCGCCGCGAAGCCCGCCGGGGTCGTCGCGGAGAGCGGTACGGGTACGGGGGTGGGCACGGCCTGGCTGCACAGCGGTCTGGGTGCGGGGGCACGCCTGGTGACCGTGGAGCGGGATCCGGAACTGGCCCGCGGGGCGGCCGGTGTCTTCGCCGACGACGACCGCGTCCGCGTCCTGCACGGGGACTGGCGGCTGCTGGAGCGGCACGGCCCCTTCGACGTGTTCTTCTGCGACGGCGGGGGCAAGCGCGACGACCCGCGTCGGGTGGTCGAACTGCTGGCGCCCGGCGGCATCCTGATCCTCGACGACTTCACGCCCTCACCGGACTGGCCGCCGCGCTTCGAGGGCGAGGTGGACGAACTGCGCCTGTTCTACCTCACGCATCCGGAGCTGGACGCCACCGAGGTGCTCACCGCGCCGGACAGCACGGCGGTCCTCGCTGCGCGCCGGGGCTGACCCTCCCGCCCCGGGCGCGGGGGCGCCGCTCAGACCTTGGGGAGGCGGTCGGCGGTGGCGGGACCCTCCCCGGCGGGTCCGGACCCCCCGGTCGCGGCGTCCGTCGCACCCGGTCCGCCGGACGCGACCAGGTGGGCGGCGCGTCGCCGCAGCGCGTCCTCGTCGGTCTGCGCGTCGTAGGTCACCAGCCGGGGCAGGACGGCGGCGAGCAGGCCGACCGAGGCGACGCAGGCGAGGCCGCCCGTCCAGAACGCCGGGCGGGTGCCGGTCCAGCCGGCCATCGCGCCCGCCCGCACCTGGCCGAGCTGGGGGCCGACGCTGTACGACAGGACCTCGATGCCCGCCAGACGGCCGCGCAGTTCGTCGGGGACGGTCTGGTTCCAGATGGTCGAGCGGCCCAGGCCGCTGAGCATGTCCCCGGCACCCGCGACGGCCAGGCACACCAGGACCAGCCAGATGTCGGTCAGCAGGCCCGCCGCCGCGATGGCCGCCCCCCAGCCGGCCGCGCCGCACACCACCAGCAGGCCGTGCCGGCGCACCCGGGACACCCAGCCGCTGGTCAGGCTCACCAGCACGGAGCCGACCGATCCGGCCGCGTACATCAGTCCGAGCGACCAGTCGGCGTCCAGTTCGTCGGCGAGGAACGGGAAGATGGCGTTCGGGAAGGCGAAGAACATCGCCGCCAGGTCCACCGCGTAGGTGCCCAGCAGCACCGGCCGCGACCACGCGTAGCGGGCGCCCTCGGCGATGCCGCGCAGGGACGGCTTGTCGGCGTTCTCGGCGGGCGGGGCGGGCGAGAGCCGCAGGCAGAGCACCACCGAGACGGCGAAGCAGACCACCGTCGTGGCGTAGGCGTACGCGTTGCCGGCGTAGGCGACGACCAGACCCGCCACCGCGGGTCCGGCGATCGCCCCGGTCTGCCAGCGCAGGGCGTTCAGCGCGGCCGCCGCCGGAAGCTGGTCGTGCGGCACGATCCGGGCCAGCAGGGAGTCCAGGGCGGGCCGTTGCAGTCCGGCGAGAGCGGCGACACCGGCCGCCACGACGTACAGCGGCCACAGCATCGGCTCCGGCAGCATGGCGTTGACCAGCAGGATCACCGCCAGCAGTCCGAGTCCGGCCTCGGTGAGCAGGATGACCCGGCCCCGGTCCACGGCGTCCGCGAGTGCCCCGCCGTACAGACCGAAGACCACCAGCGGCACCAGTTCGACCGCGCCCATGACACCCACCGCGAGCGGCGAGCCGGTCAGCTCCTTGATCTGCAGCGGCAGGGCGACCAGGGCCATGAAGCTGCCGAAGTACGTGATCAGTCCCTGCACCCACAGCAGGCGGAAGTCGCGCGAGGAACGCCAGGGTGAGAGATCCGGGAGCACCGCGGAGAGCTTCGAGGTCACGACCGGTCATCCTGCGTGCGCGCCGGCGCACGGCGCAACTCGATATCGATGCCCGGCTCCCGGGGTGGAGGCCCGGTCGGACGTGCTATCCGGATTACATGATCGTTCCCCCTGCCGAGGCCCGGCCGTTCGACGCGGTGCTGTGCGACCTCGACAACGTGATCCGCTCCTACGACATGAGCCGCGTGGCCGCGCTGGAACGCTCGGCCGGGCTGGCGGAGGGGACGACGGCCGGGGTGGCGTACGCGCCGGAGGTGGATCTGCCCCTGCTGCTCGGCCGGATCGGCACGGCGGAGTGGGAGGCGTCCATCGTGCGCGGGCTGGAGGGCCGGGTCCCGGAGCCACGGGCCCGGGAGCTCGCGGCGGCCTTCGCCCACGCCCCGTTCCACGCCGACGAGGCGGTGGTGGCGCTGCTGCGGCGGATACGGGCGCTGATGCCGCTGGTCCTGGTGACCAACGCGACGCTGCGACTGGACAGCGACCTCGCGGCGCTGGGCCTGGCGGACCTCGCGCACCACGTGGTGGGCAGTGCCCAGGTGGGGGTGGCCAAGCCGGACCCGGCGATCTACGCGATCGCGGTGGAGCGGGCGGCCGTGCCGGCGCGGCGGTGCCTGTTCGTGGACGACCGGGCGGAGAACGTCGAGGCGGCCCGCGCGCTGGGCATGACGGGCACGCTCTTCCGGGAGCCGGCCGATCTGCGCCGGGCCCTGGCCCCCGCCCTGGGTGAATGACCCGGGACGAGGGGAGCCGGCCGGGGCTCCGGGCGTGACGAGGACGACACGGGGGACAATTTTGCAGGGCATGCATGTTTGCATAGCATGCAACCCATGACGGGGACGGAAGCCGCCGGCGGCGGGCTGCGCGAGCGCAAGAAGCGGGCCACCCGCGCCGCGCTCACGGAGGCCGCGGTGCGCCTGGCCGCCGAGCACGGGGCGGACAACGTCACCGTCGAGGCGATCAGCGCGGCAGCGGGTGTGTCCGTGCGGACCTTCTTCAACTACTTCACCTCGCGGGACGACGCGTTCGTCGTCATCGACGCGGACGTGGCCGGCCGGGTCCGCAAGGCCGTGCTGGAGGCTCCCGCCGATCAGCCGCCGCTGGACGTCCTGCGCGACGCGCTCGCCGTCGAGCTCGCCGAGGCGGAACGGCAGCACGAACTGTGGACCCTGCACGCCGCCGTGCTGCGCACCTCCCCGCACCTGCTGGTGCGCAGCCTCATCGCCCACATGGCCGACGAGACGGCCGTCGCCGAGGTGATCGGGCTGCGGCTCCGTGCTCCGGCGGCCGCGGGCGCCGACACCGCGCCGGTCCCCTCACCGGCGCCCGAACCCCGCGGGGACGCGGGTGCCGCGCCGGCCACGCCCGGGAGCGACGCGGACGAGGCCGAGCGACGCCGGGCGCTGGAGCTGTATCCGCGGCTGCTGGCGGCGGTGGCGGGGGCGGCGGTCCGGGTGAGCGTCGAGCACTGGTCGTTCCGGCAGGACGAACGCACCTTCGCCGACGTCTTCCGCGAAGTGTTCGCCCTGCTGGCCGCGGGGCTCCCGGCACCTCCGCGGTAACCGCGGCGCGACGGACCACCGGCCCCCGGGGCGGTCGTCCGTCCTCCGGGCGGCATCCACCGGGCCCCGCCCGGCTCCGGACGCCCTCCGGCCCCTCCCCCTCTGCCTTCCGGCCTTCCCGGCCCTCCTGTCTTCCTTCTTCCGCTGCACCACCGACCGTTGAGAGAGATGTCGTGACCGCACCAGAGGCCCCCTTGTCGGCGCCACCCGCCCCCATGTCCCGCCGGCAGATACTCCAGGCCATGTCCGGGCTGATGGCCGGCATGTTCGTGGCGATCCTCGCGGGCACCGTGGTGGCCAACGCCCTGCCCACGATCATCACCGACCTGAACGCCAGCCAGTCCGCCTACACGTGGGTCGTCACCTCGGAGCTGCTGGCCATGACGGCGACCGTCCCGCTCTGGGGCAAGCTGTCCGACCTGTTCGACAAGAAGCTGCTGCTCCAGCTCTCGCTGGGCCTGTTCGTGGTCGGTTCGCTCCTCGCGGGCTTCTCGACCGGCATCGAGCTGCTGATCCTCAGCCGCGTGATCCAGGGCATCGGCGCCGGTGGTCTCACCGCCCTCGCCCAGGTCGTCATGGCCGCGATCATCCCGCCGCGCGAGCTGGGCAAGTACGCCGGCATCTTCGGTGCCGTGTTCGCCGTCGGCACCGTGGCCGGACCGCTGGTCGGCGGTGTGCTGGTGGACACCTCCTGGCTCGGCTGGCGCTGGTGCTTCTTCATCGGTGTGCCGTTCGCCCTCCTCGCCATCGTGCTGCTCCAGCGCACCCTGCGGCTGCCCACGATCCGGCGCGAGGCGAAGATCGACTTCCTGGGTGCCTTCCTGATCGTCGCGGGCGTCAGCGCGCTGCTCATCTGGGTGTCGCTGGCCGGCAACGACTTCGACTGGGTCTCCTGGCAGACCGCCGCCCTCACCGGGGCCGGCGTCGTGCTGCTGGGTGCCGCCGTGTTCGTCGAGTCCCGGGCGCCCGAGCCGGTGATCCCGCTGTCGATCTTCCGCAACCGCACCGTCACGCTCACCACCGTCGCCAGCCTGCTGGTCGGTGTGGCGATGTTCGGCGGCACCGTCTTCCTGTCGCAGTACTTCCAGGTGTCCCTGGGCAAGTCGCCCACCGTGGCCGGCCTGATGAGCCTGCCGATGATCCTCGGTCTGCTGGTGTCGTCCACCGTCGCCGGACAGGTCATCAGCCGCACCGGTGTCTGGAAGCGCTACCTGGTCGCGGGTGCGGTCGTCATGAGCGCCGGGCTCGGCCTGCTGGCCACCATCGACGCGGGCACCTCCTTCACCCTGCTCAGCGTCTACATGGCGGTCCTCGGCATCGGCGTCGGCATGCTGATGCAGAACCTCGTGCTGGCGGCGCAGAACGACGTCCCCGCCAGTGAACTGGGCGCCGCCACCTCCGTGCTGTCCTTCTTCCGCAGCATGGGCGGCACCATCGGCACCAGTGTCCTCGGCGCCATCCTGGCCAACCGGGTCGCCAGTGAGATCACCAAGGGGCTGACCGACGCGGGCGTCCCCGTGGACCGGGCCTCCGGCGGCGACTCCAGCGTCCCCGACGTGAAGACCCTGCCCGCGCCGATCCGCGAGATCGTCGAGCACGCCTACGGCACGGCCACCGCGGAGCTGTTCCTGGTCGCCACCCCGTGCGCCCTGCTGGCGCTGCTCACCGTCCTGTTCCTGAAGGAGAAGCCGCTGAAGACGACCAGCGGCATGGAGCGCCTGGCCGAGGAGGCGGGCCCCGGCACCGTCGTGGAGGCCGAGCCGGCGGCACCCCTCGGCTGACCCCCGCCCCGCCCCTCCCGGCGCCCGCCCGCCGGCCCGCTCACCCCGTGAGTGCCGGCCGCGCGGTGCGGGCGCCGAGCGCTTCCGCGTACCCGTCGGTGACCCGGGGCATGAACCCGCCCGGCCGTACCCGCTGCCGGCCGGGCCCGCCTGAGGAGCTGGGCGGCCTCCCCGGTCTCCGGAGGCGGGTCCGGCGGGAGGTGTCCGAAGTGGTCGCGGAGGCGGGGCGGCGGGCCGGACAATGCGGCCCATGGCCTTCACCTCGTCCGCCTCCTCCGCACCGGTCGTCCACAGCCGTACGCAGATCGCCGTGGTCGGGGCAGGTCCCGCCGGGCTCATGCTCTGCCATCTGCTGGCCCGCGCCGGGATCGAGTCCGTCGCCGTCGACCTGCGCACCCGTCGCGAGATCGAGCACACGCCCCGCGCCGGCATCCTGGAACAGCGCTCCGTCGACCTCCTCGCCGACAGTGGCGTCTCTGACCGCGTGCACCGCGAGGGCGAGCGCCACGACGGCATCGTCCTGGCCTTCGGCGGGGACAGCCACCGCATCGACTTCCGGCACCTGGTGGGCGCCTCCACCCGGCTCTACCCGCAGACCGACGTCTTCGCCGACCTGGCCGACGCCCGGGCCCGGGACGGCGGGGACGTCCGGTTCGGCGTCCGTGACGTGTCGGTCGACGACCTCCTGACGCACGCGCCGGTCATGCGGTTCACCGACGCGGACGGCACCCGGCACGCCGTCCGGGCCGACTTCCTCGTCGGCGCCGACGGCTCGCACAGCCTGTGCCGCCGTCAGGTCCCCGAGGCGCGCCGCGCGCAGTTCTCCCGGACCTACCCCTACGCCTGGTTCGGGATCCTCACCGAGGCCCCGCCCAGCTCCCCGGAGCTCGTCTACAACCACTCCCCGCGCGGTTTCGCGCTGATCAGCCGCCGTACCGACACGGTGCAGCGCATGTACTTCCAGTGCGACCCGGCCGAGGACGCCGCCGCATGGTCCGACGACCGGATCTGGGCGGAGCTGCAGGCCCGGGTCGGCGCCAACGGCCACCGGCTCCGGGAGGGGCCGGTCACCGCCAGGTCCGTGCTGCCCTTCCGCAGCTTCGTGCAGGAGCCGATGCACCACGGCCGGCTGGTGCTGGCCGGTGACGCCGCGCACACGGTCCCGCCGACCGGCGCGAAGGGCCTGAACCTCGCGCTCGCCGACGCCCGCCTCCTCGCCGGGGAACTCGAACGGGCCGTCGCACAGCGGGACCCCGCCCCGCTCGCCGCCTACAGCGAGCGCGCGCTGCGCGGGGTGTGGCGGGCCCAGTACTTCTCGTACCGGATGACCACGATGCTGCACACCCCGCCCGGCGCGACACCCTTCGACGTCCGGCGGCAGGAGGCCGAACTGGCCGCGCTGACCGGCTCGGCCGCCGGCTCCGCGTACCTCGCGGAGGGCTACACGGGGTGGCCGAGGGACCGGTGAACGCGTGAGCGCCCCGGCCGCCGCTCGGTGCGAGGGGGCGGGGCGCTCGCGGGGGGCGGCGGGTCAGCCGCGGACGAGCAGCACCGCTCCGGCGGCCACGACGCCCAGCAGGACGGCGGCGGCACCGCGCAGCAGGCCGTGGGACCTCAGGCCCGGCAGGAGGCGGTCGACCGCGTAGCGGCCGGGTCCGGTGAGGGTCAGTGCGGCGGCACCCGCGGCCAGCAGCAGCTCGAACTCGACGCCGTCGGGGGCGAAGAAGCCGCCGCCCCACTTCACGGCCATGGCATTGATCATGGTGCCGAGCACGGCGGCGCCGGCGAGCGGGGTGAGCAGGCCCACGGCGAGCGCGAGCCCGCCGAGGGTCTCCGTGAGACCGGCGATCAGCGCCATGGTCTCCCCCGCCGGGTAGCCGCTCATCGCGAAGAACTGGCCGGTGCCCTCGAGCCCGCCGCCGCCGAACCAGCCGAACAGCTTCTGGGCGCCGTGCGCGGCCATGGTCAGCCCGAGGGCCAGCCGCAGGACCAGCAGGCCCGTGTCGTAGGGGTGCGCGGCGGCGGCAGGGGTGCCGGCGGGGGCCGGGGTGCGGGTGCGGTCGAGCGTGGACGTCATCGTGTGGGGGCCCTTCGGGGACGGGACGAGCAGGGAAACGGTTCACTTGAACCTTCAAGCGTTGCCGACCCTACCTAATGCGTGAAACTTCAACAATCCACCTTCCGGGACCTTCACGGAACCTTCGTGCGGTACGCCCGTTCGAGTGGTGACCGACGGGTGCCGGGCGTACCGTCGTCGGGTGGGTTCACGAAAGGGGGGCCCGACGTGACCAAGGGTTCGCAGTCGGCCTCCGCGGAGACCACCGCCCGGCGCACGGGCGGCGGCGGAAGTGCGATGGCCCTGCTGGTCATCGCCTCGTGCCAGCTGATGGTGGTGCTGGACATCACCATCGTGAACATCGCGCTCCCGCACATCCAGACCTCGCTGGCCTTCTCCACCACCAGCCTGTCGTGGGTGGTCAGCGCCTATACGCTCACCTTCGGCGGGCTCCTCCTGCTCGGCGGACGGGCCGGGGACATCCTCGGCCGGCGGCGCGTGTTCATCACCGGTGTGCTGCTCTTCGTGCTGGCCTCGCTGCTGGGCGGACTCGCGCAGCAGCCCTGGCAGTTGCTCGCCGCGCGGGCCCTGCAGGGCGTCGGCGGCGCCATCGCCTCCCCGACGTCCCTCGCCCTGATCAGCACGACGTTCCGCGAAGGACCGGAACGCAACCGCGCCTTCGGGGTGTTCGCCGCCGTGTCGGCGGGCGGCGGGGCCATCGGACTGCTGGCCGGCGGCATCCTCGTCGAGTGGCTGAACTGGCGGTGGGTGCTGTTCGTCAACGTCCCCATCGGCGTGCTCATCGCGCTCGCCGCCCCCCGCTGGATCAGGGAGTCCGAACGCCACCCCGGCCGCTTCGACCTCACCGGCGCGTTCACCTCCACCGCCGGCATGGTGCTGCTGGTCTACGGCTTCATCCGGGCCGCCCAGGACGGCTGGCGGGACCCGCTGACCCTGGCGTCGTTCGCCGCGGCGGTCGTCCTGCTCGTGCTGTACATCATGGTGGAGAAGCGGTCCCGGCAGCCGATCACGCCGCTGCACATGTTCGCCGACCGCAACCGCGCGGGCACCTACGGCATCATGCTGTGCCTGGCCGCGGCGATGTTCGGGATGTTCTTCTTCCTGACCCTGTTCGTGCAGAACGTGCTCGGCTTCAGCCCCCTGCAGGCCGGGGTCGCCTTCCTGCCGGTGAGCGCCGTCATCGCCGTCGGCGCCGGCCTGACCTCCCGGTTCCTGCCCGTGTACGGGCCCAAACCGTTCATGGTCGGGGGCGGTGTGCTGGCGGCGGCGGGCCTGGGCTGGCTGACGCTGACCGACGTCCACTCGACCTACGCGGGCAGCGTCCTGGGGCCGATGCTGGTCTTCAGCCTCGGCATGGGCATGAACTTCGTCTCGCTGACGCTGATGGCGCTGTCCAACGTCCGCACCGCCGAGACCGGCGCGGCCTCCGGTCTGCTCAACGCCACGCAACAGGTGGGCGGCTCGCTGGGCCTGTCCATCCTGGTCACCATGTCCAGCACCGCCAGCACCAACGAGGCCGAGCGCCAGATCCCGCGCTTCCTCCAGCAGGCCGACCCGGCGGAGCAGCTGCGCTTCCGGCGCACCGGGGAGCTGCCGCCGCCCTGGTCCGACGAGGTGCTCACCGCCGGGGTCTCGGCCGCCTTCGTCACGGCGGCGATCTTCGCCGTGCTCGCCGCATTGATCGCCGTCGTGGCCATCCAGGTGCGCCCCTCCGACCTGGAACACCTCCAGGGAGGCGTGGGGCCCGGCCAGACGTGAGACAGGATGCCCACGCCCGGCCGGGCCCGTCGCCGGTGACCCGCCCCGGCTAACCGGAGGGGGTCACGAGGTGACCGCTCCGGTGTCGGACGCCTCCAGTTCCCGGGCCAGCGTCGCCGCGTCGTACGGCCCGGTGTGCCGGCGGTTGCCGATGAAGAACGTCGGCGCGCCGGTGGCCCCGCTGGCCTCCGCGCTGGCGACGTCCTGGCGCACCCGCTCGGCCGTCTGCTCGTCGTCGAGGTCGTCCAGGAACTGCTCGATGTCCAGGCCCAGGTCGCCCGCGTACCCGACGACGTCGTCGAACTCCAGGTGCTCCCGGTGCGCGAACAGCAGGTCGTGCATGTCCCAGAAGCGTCCCTGCTTGTCCGCGGCGACGGCCGCCCGGGCGGCGAGCTCCGAGTGTTCGTGCACGTCGGGCAGCGGGAGGTGCCGGTAGACGTACCGCAGGCGGTCGCCGAACCGGTCCCGCAGCTCCTGCAGCACACCGGTGGCGTGCGCGCAGAACGGGCACTCGTAGTCGCCGTACTCGACCAGGGTCAGCGGAGCGTCCACCGGGCCGGAGATGTGGTCCCTCTCCGGGTCGACGGGCGTGTCCAGGAAGCGCGGCAGGTCGGCCTCCGTCTCTCCGCGCAGGACCGCGGCGAGCCGGAACGCCACCCACCCGAGGAGGGTGGCGAAGACGGCCGCGAGCAGGATGCCCACCGTGGCCTGGGCGCGCAGGTCCTCGTTGTCGGCGAAGGCCAGCTGGGCGATCAGCAGGGAGACGGTGAAGCCGATGCCGGAGAGGACTCCGCCGCCCATCACCTGGCCCTCGCCGACACCGCGCGGCAGGCTGCCGAGTCCCAGCCGGGTGCCCAGCAGCGCACCGCCGCTGACGCCCAGCAGCTTGCCGAGCACCAGACCGATGACGACCGCCCAGGTGACCCAGGACGACAGGGCGTCGGCCAGGACACCGTCCCGCAGGTCCACGCCCGCGCTGGCGAGCGCGAACACCGGGACGATGAAGTAGCTGCTCCAGGGGTGCAGCACGGTCTGCAGACGCTCGTTGACCGAGACGGCCTGCTTGAGGCCCCGTCGGGCCGTCATGCCCACATCGGCCCGCGGCGACTGCCGGAAGGCGCGGAACAGCTTGGCCGCCCGTTCCACCGCGTGACGCGCGGGCGCCTGGGCGGGGATGAGCAGACCGCCGATCATGCCCGCGATGGAGGCGTGCAGGCCGCCCTCGTAGGTGGCCACCCACAGAACGAGCACGACGATCACGTACGGTGCCGCGCGCCAGACCCCCAGCCGGGTCAGGCTCGCCAGGAGCACGCAGAGGGCGAGCGCGAGGAGCAGCGGTGCGTAGCTCACCGACCCGGAGTAGACGAAGCCGATGACGGTGACGGCCACGATGTCGTCGATGACGGTGATGGCCAGCAGGAAGACGCGGAGCTGGGTGGACAACCGCGGTCCGACGATGGCGAGCGCGCCCAGCATGAAGGCGGTGTCCGTGCCGATGACGATGCCCCAGCCCTTGGCGGCCTCGCCGCCGGGGGAGACGGCCAGGTACAGCAGGACGGGGATCAGCATGCCGCCGATGCCCGCCATGGCGGGGATGATGATGCGCCGGCGGCTGTTCAGCACACCGACGGAGACCTCGTAGCGGACCTCCAGGCCGATGACGAAGAAGAACACCGCCATCAGGCCGTCACTGACCCAGTGGCCCAGGTTCATGGACAGGTCGGCGCTGCCGACGGAGATGGACGCCTCCGTCGACCACAGCGAGGTGTACGCGTCGGACCAGGGTGAGTTCGCCCAGACCAGGGCGATCACGACGGCGGCCAGCAGCAGGCCGACACTGCCCGCCTCGGTCGTCAGGAAGTTGCGTGCCCGGCCCGCCAGCTGGGCCCCCAGCATGCGCCGCTTGGCCGAGGTCTGGGTCTTGTGTTGACGGCGCTCTGTCACCTCCGTCACGGGCGCCGCCAGGAGCTCTCGAGGAGGCGCTGGTCTGGATCGAGGCGGACGCTGGAGGTCATGCGTGCCCTTTCTAGGGGTTGTGCGGACTGACTGCGGGCGGGCTCACGGCCCCCCGTTCATGCACGGGGTGGCGACTGGCGATCGACACCCGGTTGAAGGCGTTGATGGTGATCACGATCCAGGTCACCGCCGAGCGTTGCTCCGGCGTGAGGTGCCGGGCCGCTTCGGCGTGGTCCTGATCCTGGATGCGGGGATCGGGAAGGGTGGTGAGGCTCTCCGTCAGGACCAGTGCGGCGCGTTCCTCGGGGGTGAACAGGTCCGTGTCGCGCCAGGCCGGCAGGACGGCGATGCGCTGGGACGACTCGCCTCCCCTGAGCGCGGCCCGCACATGGACGTCGAGACAGGACGCGCAGCCGTTGATCTGGGACGCGCGGATGTTGACGAGTTCGACCAGGGTCCGGTCCAGCCCCGCCTCCCGGGCGGCTCGGCGGACGGCTTTGGCGACCTCGACCTGCGCCCGGTACAGCTCCGGGTGCTGCCGGTCGATCGCGACCCGGCCGTCGGCCGGGGGCCCGCTCATCCCTCCACCGCCCGGCGGTGCCGGACCGGGGCCGCGGCGGTGGCCAGGGGCGGCCGGAACGCGG
>NZ_JAAGMD010000424.1 GCF_010548465.1 Streptomyces sp. SID14436
TTTACAACCCGAAGGCCGTCATCCCTCACGCGGCGTCGCTGCATCAGGCTTTCGCCCATTGTGCAATATTCCCCACTGCTGCCTCCCGTAGGAGTCTGGGCCGTGTCTCAGTCCCAGTGTGGCCGGTCGCCCTCTCAGGCCGGCTACCCGTCGTCGCCTTGGTGAGCCGTTACCTCACCAACAAGCTGATAGGCCGCGGGCTCATCCTGCACCGCCGGAGCTTTCGAACCGCCTGGATGCCCAAGCGGTTCAGTATCCGGTATTAGACCCCGTTTCCAGGGCTTGTCCCAGAGTGCAGGGCAGATTGCCCACGTGTTACTCACCCGTTCGCCACTAATCCCCACCCGAAGGTGGTTCATCGTTCGACTTGCATGTGTTAAGCACGCCGCCAGCGTTCGTCCTGAGCCAGGATCAAACTCTCCGTGAATGTGTACCCGTGATCGGGTGTCACACCACGAGAGCGGAACCACCGGAGGAATAATCCGATGGTTCACAGCGTCCTCGCTGTGTGTATTTCAAAGGAACCTCGACCATCCGAAACCGGATGGACGGGGTATCAACATATCTGGCGTTGACTTTTGGCACGCTGTTGAGTTCTCAAGGAACGGACGCTTCCTTCGTACTCACCCTCTCGGGCTTTCCTCCGGGCGCTTCCCTTCGGTGTTTCCGTTTCCGACTCTATCAGACCTTTGCGATCCGATTTCCTCGGTGCTTTCCAGGTCGACGCTTTTCGCGTCTCCCTTTCCGGCGGACCCGACTTTATCAGAAGATCTCGGTCGGATTTTCCACCCCGCCAGAGACTGGCACCGACGCGCGAAGCAGTCGGGTTCCCGATCGGGGGGAGCTGTAAACGTACTGGAGCGGGGCGCCCCGATGCAAATCGAGGCGCCCCGCTCCGGGTTGGCGCGTGCGCGCCGGCCGACGGACCGTCAGACCTCCACCACGACGGGGAGGATCATCGGACGGCGCCGGTAGGTGTCCGACACCCACTTGCCCAGCGTGCGCCGCACCAACTGCTGCATCTGGTGGGGTTCGACCACGCCGTCCTGGGCCGAGCGCTCCAGCACCTCCGTGATCTTGGGGATCACCGCGCCGAAGGCCGAGTCCTCGATGCCGGAACCGCGGGCCTGGACGTGCGGTCCGCCGGTGATCTTGCCGGTGGAGGAGTCGATGACCACGAAGACGGAGATGATGCCCTCGTCGCCGAGGATCTTGCGGTCCTTCAGGGCGGGCTCACCGACGTCGCCGACGGAGAGGCCGTCGACGTAGACGTAGCCGGCCTGCACCTTGCCGGAGATCTTCGCCTTGCCCTCGACGAGGTCGACGACCACGCCGTCCTCGGCGATGACGATCCGGTCGTGCGGGACGCCGGTGAGGGCGCCCAGCTCGGCGTTGGCCCGCAGGTGGCGCCACTCGCCGTGCACCGGCATCAGGTTCCGCGGGCGGCAGATGTTGTAGAAGTACAGCAGCTCGCCGGCGGAGGCGTGACCCGAGACGTGCACCTTGGCGTTGCCCTTGTGGACGACGTTGGCGCCCCAGCGGGTCAGGCCGTTGATCACGCGGTAGACCGCGTTCTCGTTACCGGGGATGAGGGACGACGCGAGGATCACCGTGTCGCCGTCGACGATGCGGATCTGGTGGTCGCGGTTGGCCATGCGCGACAGCGCGGCCATGGGCTCGCCCTGGGATCCGGTGCAGACCAGGACCACCTCGTGGTCGGGCAGGTCGTCCAGCGTCTTGACGTCCACGACGAGGCCCGGCGGCACCTTGAGGTAGCCGAGGTCCCGGGCGATGCCCATGTTGCGCACCATGGAGCGTCCGACGAAGGCGACCCTGCGGCCGTACTCGTGGGCCGCGTCGAGGATCTGCTGGATGCGGTGCACGTGGCTGGCGAAGCTGGCCACGATGATCCGCTTGCGGGCGTTGGCGAAGACCTGGCGCAGGACGTTGGAGATGTCCCGCTCGGGCGGGACGAATCCCGGCACCTCGGCGTTCGTCGAGTCGGACAGGAGGAGGTCGATGCCCTCCTCGCTGAGCCGGGCGAAGGCGTGCAGGTCCGTGAGCCGGTTGTCCAGCGGCAGCTGGTCCATCTTGAAGTCGCCGGTGTGGACCACCATGCCCGCGGGGGTGCGGACGGCGACGGCCAGCGCGTCCGGGATGGAGTGGTTGACCGCGACGAACTCGCAGTCGAAGGGGCCGATGCGCTCGCGGTGCCCCTCGGCCACCTGCAGGGTGTAGGGGCGGATGCGGTGCTCCTGCAGCTTCGCCTCGATCAGGGCGAGGGTCAGCTTGGAGCCGATCAGCGGGATGTCCGGCTTCTCCCGGAGGAGGAAGGGGACGCCGCCGATGTGGTCCTCGTGGCCGTGCGTGAGGACGATGCCCTCGATGTCGTCGAGGCGGTCGCGGATGGACGAGAAGTCCGGAAGGATCAGGTCGATTCCGGGCTGCTCCTCCTCGGGGAAGAGCACTCCGCAGTCGACGATCAGCAGGCGGCCGCCGTACTCGAGGACGGTCATGTTCCGGCCGATCTCGCCGAGGCCGCCGAGCGGGGTGACGCGCAGGCCCCCCTCGGGCAGCGGCGGGGGCGGACCGAGTTCAGGATGCGGATGACTCAAAAGACTCTCCTCAACCACGCGCGCCACGTACCGGTGGGCACGTGGCGCGCATGACGTTCGTGCAGAAGCAATTGTCGTTGTGGGGTGCGGGCACCGGTGGCCCGCCTATTCAGTTGTGAAGTCCATGCGCGCGCGATCGCGCGAAGCCCGTTGTCAGAGCTGTACCCCGCCGGCGGCAAGATCGATCTTGAGCTGCTCGATCTCTTCCGGCGCGCATCCGACCATGGGGGCGCGCAGGGGTCCGCCGGGCAGTCCCTGCAGGGCGAGCGCCGCCTTGGTGGTCATCACGCCCTGGGTGCGGAAGACGCCCGTGTAGACGGGGAGCAGCTTCTGGTGGATCTCGGTGGCCTTCTGGACGTCTCCGGAGGTGTATGCCTCGACCAGGGCACGCAGCTCGGGGGTGACGAGGTGGCCGACGACCGAGACGAACCCGACCGCGCCCACGGAGAGCAGCGGGAGGTTCAGCATGTCGTCGCCGGAGTACCAGGCGAGGCCGGAGCGCGCGATGGCCCAGCTCGCGCGGCCGAGGTCTCCCTTGGCGTCCTTGTTGGCGACGATCCGGGGGTGCTCGGCGAGGCGGACGAGGGTCTCGGTGTTGATCGGGACGCCGCTGCGGCCGGGGATGTCGTAGAGCATCACCGGCAGCTCGGTGGTGTCGGCGATGGCCGTGAAGTGCCGGAGCAGGCCCTCCTGCGGGGGCTTGTTGTAGTACGGCGTGACGACCAGCAGGGCGTGGGCGCCGACGCGCTCTGCGGTGCGGGCCAGCGCGATGCTGTGGCGGGTGTCGTTGGTGCCGACTCCGGCCACGACGTGCGCGCGGTCGCCGACGGCCTCCAGGACCGCCCGTACGAGGTCGGCTTTCTCCGCATCGCTGGTGGTGGGCGACTCGCCGGTGGTGCCGTTGATGATCAGGCCGTCGTTGCCTGCGTCCACCAGGTGGGTGGCGAGTCGCTGGGCGCCGTCGAGGTCGAGTGCGCCGTCCGCCGTGAAGGGCGTGACCATGGCGGTGAGGACCCGCCCGAAGGGGGTCTGCGGAGTGGAGGTCGGTGCCATGGGCTACACGCTACTCGTTGCTCAGGTCGGGGTCTGCCCTCGGGGGAGGCGACAACACGGGACAAAGGCGGATCCCGGCACTGCCTGCTCGGGGGTTCAGGCAGTACCGGGTCCGTTCGATCAGGCTAGATGAACTTCGCGAAACGCCGCAATCCGGACACTTCATAGGGCTGAACCGCACATCTGTGCCCGGCGCGGAAATTCACGTCGCCCGCACACGGAATCCCGCCGTACCCCGCTACGGGGCGACGCGTCCGTTGGCGTTGAAGGCGGCGTGGGTGAGCGGCATCAGACGGGCCCACTCGGCCTCCAGCCGCTCGCCGACCATCTCGATCTCGCGCTGCGGGAAGGAGGGGACCTTGGCCAGCTCGTGCTGGGTGCGCAGACCCAGGAAGTGCATCAGCGAACGGGCGTTGCAGGTGGCGTACATCGAGGAGTACAGGCCGACCGGCAGCGCGGCGCGGGCGACCTCGCGGGCGACGCCCTCGGCCAGCAGCTTCTGGTAGGCGGCGTACGCCTGCTGGTAGGTCTCCGTCAGGACGCGCTGCACGGTGGCGTGCTGGTCGGGCGTGCCCTCGACGAAGACGTACTTGCCCGGGCGTCCCTCCTGGACCAGCTTGCGCGAGGCGTCGGGCACGTAGAAGACGGGTTCCAGCTCGCGGTAGCGCCCCGACTCCTCGTTGTAGGACCAGCCCACCCGGTGCCGCATGAACTCGCGGAAGACGAAGATCGGCGCGCTGATCAGGAAGGTCATCGAGTTGTGCTCGAACGGGCTGCCGTGCCGGTCCCGCATGAGGTAGTTGATCAGGCCCTTGGAGCGCTCGGGGTCCTTCTGCAGTTCGCCGATCGACTGCTCGCCGAGGGTCGAGACGCGGGCGGCGAAGAGTACGTCGGCGTCCGAGGCGCTGGACTTGACCAGTTCGACCGTGACATCGCTCCGCAGGGTGACGTCTGCGTGCGGGGTCGGCTGGGGATCGTCGGCGGGGGTCAAGAGGGTCCTTCCCATCAGGTCTGGCGGCGGCGCCCGGGGCTGGCGCGCGGCGCCCACTTTACGGGGCGCTCCGCCGGGGGCGGGAGGCGCCCGACTCGTTCCGGCCCTGGCACCTTTGTGCGTCCGGGCACCTTTTGGGGCGTCCGTTCGTATGAAGGGGTAACAGCAGTTTCGTTCGACCCGAAGGGAGACACACACCCGATGCTCGGTCGGCGTGAACCCGTGCCGTTCGCCTTCCTCGCCGAGGCCGACAGATTCCGCAGCAATGTCACTCCCCCGCCCCGTGAGCGGGCGTCCGCCGGTCAGATCGCCGGGCGCTGGCTGCTGGGGCTGACCGTCACCGCCGGGCTCGTGGGGTCCCTCGTGATCGGGACGCCGGCGCTGACGCCCGACACCTCGGGTCCGGGGACCGAGCAGTCGCAGGCGTCCGAGGGACGCTGAACCGCCGGACGCGCCGCCGCGGCGCCGTCCGGACCCCGATGGTGGTGACTCACTCCTCAGCTCGGTAGCCTCACCGGCACTGCCCCCGCATGGATCGAGTGAGGACCAGCCGTGCCCCTGCCCTTCCTGACGGCCGACCGTGCCTTCGATGCGGCGGACGACGTCGCGCTGCCGTACGACGACCGTGACCGCTGGCGGCGCCCGTACCGTCCGGGACCGTGGCGGGTGGGGGCGGCGGCGGTCGTGCTGCTGCTGGCGTCGTTCGTGCTGTTCGCCGCGGTGATCATCGCGGTGACGGCGTCGATGTCGTCGGCGGGCGTGGTGTTCGCGCTCGCGCTGGCCGGCATCGCCGGCGCGCTGCGGCTGCTGCGGATGGGCGTGTGGGTGAGCGCCCGGGGGCTGCGGCACGTGGTGTTCTGGACCACGCGGACCACTCCCTGGGCGCAGGTCGCCTCGGTGCGCACCGTGCAGCAGCCGGTGCGCTGGCTGGGGCTGCCGCGGACGGTGCAGGGGCAGGCGCTGCTGCTGGTCCGGCAGGGCCGCTCGGCCGAGCCCGCCGTGCCGCTGCTGACCACGCACGACGCGGACTTCCTGGGACGCGAGCCGGCCTTCGACCGGGCGGCGGACTCGGTGGAGGTCTGGACGGACGAGTACCGGCCGGGCTGAGCCGCCCTCGGTCCCACACGTCGGGGCCCGGTCCGGGTGCGGACCGGGCCCCGAGCGCGTGCGCGTCCGTGTGCGGGGGTGCCGTCAGGGGGACGCCTTGCGCAGGCTGATCGCCCGCTGCATCGCCTTGCGGGCGCGCGGGGTGTCGCGGGCGTCGTGGTAGGCGACGGCCAGGCGGAACCAGGTGCGCCAGTCGTCGGGGGCGTCCTCCGTCTCGGCCTTGCGCCGGGCGAAGACCTCGTCGGCGGAGTCGCGGTCCACCCGGCCGCTGGGCAGCCGCTTCAGGTCGTCGACGGGCAGCCCGCCCTCGGCGTCGAGTTCGGCGGCGAGCCGGTTGGCGTCGCGCACGAACTGGGTGTTCTTCCACAGGAACCACACGCCGATGACCGGCAGGACCAGCACCGCGACGCCCAGGGTGACGGTCAGCAGGGTGCCGGCCCGGATGAGCAGCACGCCGCGGCTGCCGACCAGGACGAAGTAGACGACCAGGACGGCGGCCGTGAGGGCGTAGGAGATCTTCGCGCGCATGGGGTGGGTCCGGGCTCAGTTCAGGTCGAGGAAGTGCTCGAGGCCGAAGGTCAGGCCCGGAGTGGACACCACGCGGCGGGTGCCGAGGAGGATGCCCGGCATGAAGCTGCTGTGGTGCAGGGAGTCGTGACGGACGGTGAGGGTCTCGCCCTCGCCGCCGAGCAGGACCTCCTGGTGGGCGAGGAGCCCGCGCAGCCGTACGGAGTGCACCGGCACGCCGTCCACGTCAGCGCCGCGGGCGCCGTCCAGGGCGGTCACCGTGGCGTCGGGGGCGGGGGCGCTGCCCGCGCTGCGGCGGGCCTCGGCGATGAGCTGGGCGGTGCGCGCGGCGGTGCCGCTGGGGGCGTCCACCTTGTTGGGGTGGTGGAGTTCGACGACCTCGACGGACTCGAAGTAGGGCGCCGCGATCTGGGCGAACTTCATGGTGAGGACGGCGCCGATGGAGAAGTTGGGCGCGATGAGGACTCCGACCCCGGGGAACTGGTCGAGCCAGCCCTTCAGCTGCGCGAGGCGCTCGTCGGTCCAGCCGGTGGTGCCGACGACGGCGTGGATGCCGTGCCGCACGCAGAAGTCCAGGTTGCCCATCACGGAGGCGGGCGTGGTCAGTTCCACGACGACCTGGGCGTCCGCCTCGACGAGGGTCTCCAGCTTGTCGCCGCTGCCGAGGGCGGCCACCAGCTCCAGGTCCTCGGCGGCCTCGACCGCCCGCACCGCCTCGGACCCGATGCGGCCCTTGGCGCCGAGGACCGCCACGCGCAGCTTGCTCATGTTCGTTGCTTCCTTACGGGAGGGGTCAGGCGACGGCGTCGTGCAGCCGGGACGCCTGCTTGTCCTTGAGCGGGCCGATGACCGACAGGGAGGGCCGTCGTCCCAGGATGTCGCGGGCGACGGCGCGGACGTCGTCCGGGGTGACCGAGGCTATCCGGGAGAGCATGTCGTCGACCGACATCTGCTCGCCCCAGCACAGCTCGCTCTTGCCGATACGGTTCATCAGCGCGCCGGTGTCCTCCAGGCCGAGGACGGTGGAGCCCCTCAGCTGGCCGATGGCGCGTTCGATCTCCTCGTCGGGCAGACCGTGCTCGGCGACCTGGTCGAGCTCGTCGCGGCAGATCTTCAGCACGTCGTGCACCTGGGAGGGCCGGCAGCCCGCGTACACGCCGAACAGGCCGCAGTCGGCGAAGCCGGAGGTGTACGAGTACACGCTGTAGGCCAGGCCGCGCTTCTCGCGGACCTCCTGGAACAGGCGGGAGGACATGCCGCCGCCGAGGGCGGTGTTGAGCACGCCGAGCGCCCAGCGGCGGTCGTCGGTGCGGGCCAGGCCGGGCATGCCGAGGACGATGTGGGCCTGCTCGGTCCTGCGGTCGAGGAGTTCGACCCGGCCGGCGGTGCGCAGGGCGCGCTGTCCGCCGCGCGGGGCGATCGGTGTGGCCGCGGGGTCCTTGAGCGCGCCGGCCTGTTCGAAGGCGGCCCGGACCTGGCGGACGACCGTGGCGTGGTCGATGTTGCCGGCGCAGGCGACGACCAGGTGGGTGGGGTCGTAGTGCTTGCGGTAGAAGCGGCGGATGCGGTCGGCGGTGAGCGCGTTGACCGTGTCGACGGTGCCGAGGACGGGGCGGCCGAGGGGGTTGTCGCCGAACATGGTGTGCGCGAACAGGTCGTGCACGCAGTCGCCGGGGTCGTCCTCGGTCATGGCGATCTCTTCGAGGATGGCGCCGCGTTCGACGTCGACGTCCTCCTCGCGGATGAGTGAGCCGGTGAGCATGTCGCACACCACGTCGATGGCGAGCGGCAGGTCGGTGTCGAGCACGCGCGCGTAGTAGCACGTGTACTCCTTGGCGGTGAACGCGTTCATCTCGCCGCCGACCGCGTCCAGGGCGGCGGAGATGTCCAGCGCGGACCGCCGGGAGGTGCCCTTGAAGAGCAGGTGCTCCAGGTAGTGGGTCGCGCCGTTCAGCGCCGGGGTCTCGTCGCGGGAGCCGACGTGCGCCCAGATGCCGAAGGTGGCGGAGCGGACCGAGGGCAGGGTCTCGGTGACGATGCGCAGGCCGCCGGGGAGGGTGGTCCTGCGGACGGTACCGATGCCGTTGTCGCCCTCGATCAGGGTTCGGGTACGGGCGACGGCCCGCGCCTCCGGAGAGGTGCGGGCCGTCGCCTCGGAGCCAGGGGACGTCACTTGTCGGCGTCGTCCTTCTTCTCGTCGGAGCCGTTGTCGGACTCGCCCTCGATGACGGGGATCAGGGAGAGCTTGCCGCGGGAGTCGATCTCGGCGATCTCGACCTGGACCTTCTGGCCCACACCGAGCACGTCCTCGACGTTCTCCACGCGCTTGCCGCCGGCCAGCTTGCGGATCTGCGAGATGTGCAGCAGGCCGTCCTTGCCGGGCAGCAGGGAGACGAAGGCACCGAAGGTGGTGGTCTTCACGACCGTGCCCAGGTAGCGCTCGCCGACCTCGGGCATCGTCGGGTTGGCGATGCCGTTGATCGTGGCGCGGGCGGCCTCGGCGGCCGGGCCGTCGGCGGCACCGATGTAGATGGTGCCGTCGTCCTCGATGGTGATCTCGGCGCCGGTGTCCTCCTGGATCTGGTTGATCATCTTGCCCTTCGGGCCGATGACCTCACCGATCTTGTCGACCGGGATCTTCACGGTGATGATCCGCGGCGCGTTGGGGGACATCTCGTCCGGCGTGTCGATCGCTTCCATCATCACGTCGAGGATGTGGAGGCGGGCGTCGCGGGCCTGCTTGAGAGCGGCGGCCAGGACGGAGGCCGGGATGCCGTCCAGCTTGGTGTCGAGCTGGAGGGCGGTCACGAACTCCTTGGTGCCGGCGACCTTGAAGTCCATGTCGCCGAAGGCGTCCTCCGCACCGAGGATGTCGGTGAGGGCGACGTAGTGCGTCTCGCCGTTGATCTCCTGGGAGATCAGGCCCATGGCGATGCCGGCGACCGGGGCCTTGAGCGGCACACCGGCGTTCAGCAGCGACATGGTGGAGGCGCAGACCGAGCCCATGGACGTCGAGCCGTTGGAGCCGAGGGCCTCGGAGACCTGGCGGATCGCGTAGGGGAACTCCTCGCGCGTCGGCAGCACCGGCACGATGGCGCGCTCGGCGAGGGCGCCGTGGCCGATCTCGCGGCGCTTCGGGGAGCCGACGCGGCCGGTCTCGCCGACGGAGTAGGGCGGGAAGTTGTAGTTGTGCATGTAGCGCTTGCGGGTCACCGGGGAGAGGGTGTCCAGCTGCTGCTCCATGCGCAGCATGTTGAGGGTGGTGACGCCCAGGATCTGGGTCTCGCCACGCTCGAACAGGGCGGAGCCGTGCACCCGCGGGATGGCCTCGACCTCGGCGGCCAGGGTGCGGATGTCGGTGACGCCGCGGCCGTCGATGCGCTTCTTCTCCTTGATGACGCGCTCGCGGACCAGGGACTTGGTCAGCGCGCGGTACGCGGCGGAGATCTCCTTCTCGCGGCCCTCGAACTCCGGCAGGAGCTTCTCGGCGGCGAGGGACTTCACGCGGTCGAGCTCGGCCTCGCGCTCCTGCTTGCCGGCGATGGTGAGCGCCTGGGCGAGCTCGGGCTTGACGGCGGCGGTCAGCGCCTCGAGGACGTCGTCCTGGTAGTCCAGGAAGATCGGGAACTCACCGGTCGGCTTGGCGGCCTTCGCGGCGAGGTCGGACTGCGCCTTGCAGAGCACCTTGATGAAGGGCTTAGCGGCGTCCAGACCGGCTGCGACGACCTCCTCGGTGGGGGCCTCGGCGCCGCCCTCGACCAGCTTGACGGTCTTCTCGGTGGCCTCGGCCTCGACCATCATGATCGCGACGTCGCCGTCCTCCAGGACGCGGCCCGCGACGACCATGTCGAAGACGGCGTCCTCGAGCTCGGTGTGCGTCGGGAAGGCCACCCACTGGCCGCGGATCAGCGCGACGCGGACGCCGCCGATCGGGCCGGAGAAGGGCAGGCCGGCCAGCTGCGTGGACGCGGAGGCGGCGTTGATGGCCACCACGTCGTACAGGTGGTCGGGGTTGAGCGCCATGATCGTGGCGACGACCTGGATCTCGTTGCGCAGGCCCTTCTTGAAGGACGGGCGCAGCGGGCGGTCGATGAGGCGGCAGGTGAGGATGGCGTCCTCGGAGGGACGGCCCTCACGGCGGAAGAACGAGCCGGGGATCCGGCCCGCCGCGTACATCCGCTCCTCGACGTCCACCGTGAGCGGGAAGAAGTCGAGCTGGTCCTTGGGGTTCTTGGAAGCGGTGGTGGCCGACAGCACCATGGTGTCGTCGTCCAGGTAGGCCACAGCGGAACCGGCGGCCTGGCGGGCCAGGCGACCGGTCTCGAAGCGGATGGTGCGGGTGCCGAAGGAGCCGTTGTCGATGACGGCTTCGGCGTAGTGGGTCTCGTTCTCCACCAGCGGTTTCTCCGTTACTTGTCGTCTTTTCGTCCCTCCGCGCCCGTGTGGCACGGGGGACGTTGGCGGAGAAGCGCTCCATCTGGTGCGGGCCGGTCTTCGATCGAAGCACCCGGGTTCGCATTGCCCGGGGGCCACTACCGAGGACCGGCGGCGGCGAGGTGCGCTTCTCCCCGTTCGTCGTGACGCCCCGAGGGGCGTCTGTGATGACCGCACAGCCGGTGCGGTACGGCTCATCACGGTGAGTCGTTCCTATGGCGTTGTGTTACCACACTACAAAGGGGCGGTGACACTCCGCACGTACAGCAAAGGGAGCGGTCCCCGTTCCTTCAGGGAACCGCTCCCCACCGCGGCGTCCTACTTGGCGCCCGCCGCACCGCGACGGATGCCGAGGCGGTCGACCAGCGCACGGAAGCGTGCGATGTCCTTCTTGGCCAGGTACTGCAGCAGCCGGCGGCGCTGACCGACCAGGATCAGCAGACCACGACGGGAGTGGTGGTCGTGCTTGTGGGTCTTGAGGTGCTCCGTCAGGTCGGAGATCCGACGGGAGAGCAGAGCGACCTGGACCTCGGGGGAGCCGGTGTCGCCCTCCTTGGTGCTGAACTCGGAGATGATCTGCTTCTTCGTAGCGGCGTCGAGCGACACGCGTACTCCTCATAGTCTGTGAGTGGCCACCGAGTGCCCCCGGTCTTCGTCTCGGGGGATCTTCCATGACTCGGAAGGCGGGGATCCGCTGGGCGCGGCCTCCAGAGCGGCGCTCCGGGGGTGCGTACACAAACGGCCGTCGGCCAGCCTACCAGGCGGTGGCCTGGCTCCTGTCCCCGCTCCGTCGAACCGCCCTGGCCGGCGGGCCGCGGCCACTAGGGTGAGCGCCGCACCGTTGGAAACGTCCGGAGCACGGGACAGTCGGGAAGGGGTCGCTGCGCATGGCGGAGACGGCTGAGGAGATCAGGGCGCGCAAGGAGCGGGAGAAGGACGAGCTGTACGGGCTCGACATCTCCGGCGTCGAGTGGCACAGCGCGCCGGGCACCGAGGAGCACGAGGAGCGGGTCGAGATCGCCTACCTGCCCGGCGGCGCGGTGGCCATGCGGTCGTCCCTCGACCCGGACACCGTGCTCCGGTACACGGAGGCGGAGTGGCGAGCGTTCGTGCTGGGTGCCCGGGACGGGGAGTTCGATCTGGAGCCGGCGGGGCCCGAGGCGGAGTGACGGGCGGGGCCGCGTGCCCCGCGTGCCCCGCGTACGGGGGGTGCGCGGGGAGCCCGGGAGTGCGGGGCAGCGTGCGCGGGAGCTGCCCGCGCGGGCCTGTGACCGATCTTGCGGTGCCCCGGCCCCGGCGGACACGCGCGTGGCGCCGGGGTTCTGCGGGCGGG
>NZ_JAAGMD010000447.1 GCF_010548465.1 Streptomyces sp. SID14436
CGGCGGTCACGCCGGGCGTCAGCGCGGTGGCCGCCGTCGGGGCGGGCTCGGAGGGCGCCGGGGGCTGCCCGCCGGCCCGCCGTCGTCCTGGGGCGGGGGGTGCAGGGGTGGCCGGCGGAGCGGTTCACCGCCCTGACCGTTTCGCTCATCGCACGAAACCTCCACCCTTGTGTCCGCCGCGGCCCCCGGGGGACACATCCCCCGCGCACCCTCTCCTCATACTGTGCCAATTATCGCGTCTCGCCCGATCGGGCGAGGAATCACAGAAATGGGCGGATCGCCACCGCACGGCAGCTCGTCCACCTGTTTGCAGCTTATACGCAGGTCAAGAACACGCAAAGAGAAGGTTTGCCGATCGCATGTGACCCCCGTCGCACCCGGACGTACGGGTCGCCCGCTTCGCCCGCCCCAAGACGGCGGCCAGGTGCGGAAGCCGTGGGGTCCCCGTGAGCCGGGCTTCACCCCCTCCACACTTTGCCAGTGCAGGAACGCAAATCAGAGCCCGTCCGGCATCCTCGAAGCCCGCACTTTCCGGAACATTCTCACACAATGGCTCAATTCACCGCTCCCGGTCACCGTTCGCCCGGGCCGATGCGGGGTGATCTGCTCCCTGCCGACGCCTTTATGATCCATACGGGACCGGGCGGATTCCAGAGCTCGCCGCCCACCCCCTCGACAGCCCTTGGCAACCGCGAACGTGTCCCGGCGCCTCCGCACGCCCGGTGACACATATGACGAAAGGTGTGAACTGCATGGTGCTCGGACTGCTGCGGCGACGGCGCGAGGGGGCCTCCGGGGCCACGCCGGACCTCTCCGCCCTCCTCCCCGCGGGCGCCGGCGGATTCGCCTGCGCGGTCGTCGACAGCGGGGAGCAGCCCGTCGGCGGGGCCGAGGTGACGGTGACCGCGCTGGACAGCCACCGGGTCGCGGCCCGGGGCACCACCGATCCGTACGGCCTGTTCCTCGCGGCTCTGCCGCCGGGTGCGTACAGCGTGCTGACCGCCGCCGAGGGGCTGTCCCCGGACCGCCGGACCGTCGAGATACACGCCGGACTCGTGCCCGCCCCCGCGCGCGTGCAGCTCGTGCCCGCCCGCCGGCTGGAGCTGCCCGCGGCCGGGACCTGGCTGTTCGATCCGCCGCACACCGCGATCCGCTTCATCGCCCAGCACGTCGGCATGGCGCACGTGCACGGCCGGTTCACCCGGTTCCAGGGCGGCATCCGCGTCGCGCCGGACATGACCGACTCCCAGGTGTCGGTGCGCATCGACGCCTCCAGCATCGCCACGGGCAACCGGACCCGGGACAACCACCTGCGGTCCGCCGACTTCCTCGACGTCGAGCGCTACCCGCACATCGACTTCGTCAGCAGCCGCTTCGCCTACCACGGCGGCTCGAAGTGGACCCTGCACGGCACGCTGACGATGCACGGCACCAGTCGCTCCGTCGGCCTCGACACCACCTACCTCGGCACGGTCAACGGCGGCTACGGGCAGGAGCTGCGCTGCGCGGCCCTGGCCCGGGCGGAACTGCACCGCGAGGACTTCACCCTCAACTGGCGTTCCATGCTGGCCCGCGGCATCGCGGTCGTCGGCCCCACCGTCCAGCTCGAACTGGACGTCCAGGCGATGTACCGCACCCACGACACCCCCACGCCGCCCGAGTAGCCCCCGCCCGTCAGGACGCGGTGGCCCGGTACCGGCTCCGGGCGCGGTGGACGCAGGCGGCGGCGACCACGAAGGGCCACAGCGACTGCATCGAGGTCACCACGCGTTCGGCCACGCCGGCGGCCCCGTCGTCGTCCATCTCGAACAGGAACCACAGCGCCCCGGCCCCCATCGCCAGGGTCACGGCGAGGGAGGTCGCCGGCCACAGCGGCCAGGGCGCGGTGCGGCTGCGGTCGGCGGCCAGGACGGGCCACAGGGCGAGCAGCGCGAAGCCGACCGCCGCGACCGAGCCGTGGCGCAGCGAGCCCCCGCTGCTCGGCGGCGGCACCATCGCCACCACCAGCGCCGCCACTCCCCCGCACGCCAGCGCCACCCGCCCCGGGGCCGCGGCTGCCCGCAGACCCCAGGCCGTCAGCAGGTGGCAGACCCCCAGGGCCATCAGCGCCGCCGTCATCACCCACGCCCCCGCCGCGCCCTGGGCCGCCAGCACGCTGATGGTCTGCGTCACGGGATCGTAGGCGGGCCCTTCGAGGTGCCCCGCGACCGTCCAGCCGCCGGCCAGCAGCAGGGGCGCGCATCCCGACGAGAGCAAGGTCCACTTGGGCACAGGTCGCACCGGGACACGGTAAAGCAGACAAAACACCATTCGTCGGACCTTCGACCGGTCGGTGGGGCCCGTCCCGGCCGCCCGACCTCAACAGACCTTGGCGGTTTTCTTAAGGCTTCTTGAAGTTGACCTTCGAACCGCGGAATCCATTCCTCCGGCCCCTACGCTCGCAGCACCCCCCACAGTCCCGGTGGGTGCCATCGCGCCCACCGGGTCTCCCTCCGACCGACCGACCGACCGAGGTGTCCTACGCAATGGGTTCCCGCCGAGCCGCCCGCAAGCCCCGCTCCCACGCCCGCCCCGGCGGCGGGCACCGGACGCGCAACACCACCCTGGTGCTCGGTGCCGCGGTCCTCACGGCAGTCGTCGGATTCGCCCTGACCGGCATCGGCGGCGACGGTGACGGCGACGACGGTGCCTCGGACCGGGTGGCCGCGAGCACGGTCGACCAGGCCCCCTCGGCGGAGGAGACGACGCCGTCCGCCTCCCCGTCCACGAGCGCGAGCGCCTCCCCCGAGGCGTCCCCGAGCAAGAAGGCCGGGAAGAAGAAGGCGTCGAAGTCGGCGACCCCCACCCGCACCGCGACTCCGACGCAGGCCGCCAAGGCACCCGAGCGCCCCTCCACCAAGGCCGGCAGCGACCGCGGCACCGGCGGCGGCGCCTCCGGCTCGGGGTCCGGCTCGGGCGGCTCCGGCAGCCCGGGCGGCAGCGCCGAGACCCAGGTGATCGCCCTGGTCAACCAGGAACGGGCCGCGGCCGGGTGCTCCCCGCTGACGGCCAACGCCCGGCTGACCCGCGCCGCGGACGACTACAGCGACGTGATGGCCGCGAGCGGCGTGATGTCCCACACCGGCCCCGACGGCTCCACCATGACCACCCGGGTCGAGGCCGCCGGGTACCAGTGGTCGACGCTGGGCGAGAACATAGCCCGCGGGCAGGCCGACGCCGCCTCGGTGATGAAGTCCTGGATGAACAGCCCCGGCCACCGCGCCAACATCCTGAACTGCTCCTTCAAGGAGATAGGCGTCGGCGTCCACTTCGGTGACGGCGGCCCCTGGTGGACGCAGAACTTCGGCGCGAGCCGCTGAGCCGGCTCACCCCCGCGCGGACGCCAGCGCGAACGACACCCGCACCCGTGCGCCGCCCATCGGCGCACGGGTGATCGTCAGTTCCCCGTCCGCCGCCCGGGCGGCGCGGGCCACGATGTCCAGGCCGAGGCCCGTGGAGCCGCCGACGCTGACCCCGCGGGTGAGCGCCGCCTCCGGGTCGTCGACGCCCGGGCCGGCGTCGTCCACGGTGAGCAGGACCCGCTCGTCGGCCCGCTCCACGCGGACCGCGAAGGCCGTCCCCTGGGGCGTGTGCCGGAAGACGTTGCCGATCAGGGCGTCGACGACCGCCGCCAGCTCGTCCTGCGGGAAGCGGACCGGGGTGGGGCGGGGCGTGAAGTAGCGTTCCCACGGCCGGTCCTGCTGGGTCGCGAGGACGGCCCAGAACTCCAGGCGTTCGGCGACCACCTCGGACACGTCGCACGGCTTCGCCGGGTCGTGGGCCGCGCCGCCCGGCTGCGAGACCGCCAGCGGGGCCCGGGCGGCCGTGATGACCGCGTCCAGTTCGCTCTCCAGCTGGGCGGTGGCCTCGGCGATGCGGCGCGCGCTCGGCGTGGGCCCCATCCGGTCCGCCTCCAGGCACAGCGCGGTGAGCGGGGTGCGCAGCCGGTGGGAGAGGTCCGCGACCAGTTCCCGCTCGACGGCGAGCAGGTCGACGACCCGGTCGGCCATGGTGTTGAACGCCGCCCCGGCCTCCTGCAGCTCCGGCGGGCCGTCCGGTTCGACGCGCACGTCGAGGTCGCCCGAGCCGAGGGCGAGGGAGGCCCGCTTCAGGCTGCGCGAGGAGCGCACGACGCGGGCGCCGAGCCGGTCGGCGACCAGGACCGAACCGCCGACCAGGCCCAGGGCGAGCAGGGCCATCACGCCCCAGGACGCGGCGACGCCCCGGCTGAGGTCGGCGGCGGGCACGTGGGACTCGACGACCGCGACCCGGTCGCCCCGCAGGACGACGGGCTGGAGGTAGCTCCAGCCCTCCTCGGTGTCCAGCGCCAGGGTCTGCCGGTCCTCGACGGCACGGTCCAGTGCGCTGCGGGGGGCGTGCGGGGTGCCGACGACGTCGCCGTCGGGCAGCCGCACGGCGAGCCGGCCCGGCGAGCCGATCTCGCCCAGGGCCTGCTCCACGTCCGAGCGCCGGGTGGTGAGGGCCAGCACCGGGGACAGGGCGGAGGCGCGCTGTTCGGCGACGGTGGTGGCCTGGTCGCGGGCCTGTTCCCGGACGAGCAGGGCGAGCGGGATGAGGAACGACAGGGCCACCATCGACGTGACGGCGAGCGCGATACCGGCGAGCGCGCGTCTCACGGCGAGCCGACCAGCTTGATGCCGATACCGCGCACGGTGTGCAGGTAGCGCGGCTGGCGCGCCTTCTCCCCCAGCTTCCGGCGCAGTGCGGACAGGTGGACGTCCACGGTCTGCTCCTCGAGGTACGGCTGCTGCCACACCTCGGTGAGGATGCGCTGCCGTGAGACGACCTGGTCGGCATGGGCGGCCAGGTAGGCGAGCAGATCGAACTCGCGGCGGGTCAGCGGCAGCTCCCGGCCGGCCAGGTGCGCCGTGCGCGCGGTGGGGTCGATGTGCAGGTCGCCGACGTGCAGCGCCGGCGGCCGGGGCGCGCCGGTGTCGGCGGGTGCCGAGCGGCGCAGCACGGCGCCCAGCCGGGCGGCGAGCTGACCGCCGGAGAACGGCTTGACCAGGTAGTCGTCGGCGCCGGCGTTGAGCAGCCGGATGATCTCGGTGTCGTCGTCCCGGGCGGTGGCGACCAGCACCGGGACGCGGGATATCCCGCGGATCATGCGCAGCACGTCGAGGCCGTCCAGGTCGGGCAGGCCGAGGTCGAGCACCACGATGTCCGGCGGGCTCTGGGTGATCTCGCGCAGCGCCTCGAAGCCCTGGTGTGCGGTCTTCACCGCGTGGCCGTGTCCACTGAGGACCTCGATCAGCGCGGCCCGGATCACGGCGTCGTCCTCGACGACCAGTACGGAGGCCATGAGCCGGAACGTTAGCGCGTCCGTCACTATGGTGTCGTGCCCCGCCTCCTGCGCTACCTGCTGATATGGCTGTCCTGCACGGCAGCCAGTGTGACGGCCGTCATCGTCACCATCCACTTCGTCGTGGGCTCGACCCGGCCCACGGCGCCCGTCGCGCAGTCGGCGCCGGAGGACCTGCCGGCGGCCACGCGGCCGGCGTCGCCGCCCCCGTCCCCCTCCCCCAGTCCGTCGCGGAGCACCCGCACGCCCCGCCCGACGCCGACGCGGACGGCCGAGACGTCGCCGGAGCCGAGTGCGCCGCGCACCCCGACCACCCGTCCCACTCCCCGTCCCGTGGAGACGGGCGGCAGCGACGCCGGCTGCACGGACGCCGGCTCCGGGGTGCACACGGTGCCCGCCCAGGGCGGGAAGACGACGGTGCGGTTCGGCGGGGGCCGGGTGTGCCTGATCTCCGCGGTGCCCAACCGGGGCTTCACGGTGAGCACGCGACAGACCTCGCCCCAGGCGCTCACCGTGACCTTCTCCGGCGGACGGCAGCGCTCCGAGGTGACCGCCACGGCCGGGTCCCCGGACCGGGTGAGCGTCCGCGAGACGTCGTTCTGACCGCTCCGGCACACCCCGCGAGGACACCCGTGATCGCGGACAGCAGGTGACCGCAAGGCTCCCTACGGTCGTCCCATGACCCACACGCAGAAGATTCTCGTCACCGGTGCCACCGGCACCGTCGGCCGTCAGGTCGTCGCCGAACTGCTCGCCCGCGGCCACGCGGTCCGGGCCCTGACCAGGGATCCGGCGAAGGCCGCCTTCCCGGCCGGCGTCGAGGTGGTCCGCGGCGACCTGGCCGCACCCGACACGCTCGTCCCGGCGCTGGAGGGCGTCACCGGCCTGCACCTGATCACCTTCGACGGCGGCGGTTTCGCCCCGCTGGAGACCGGCCCGCGGATCGTGGAGCAAGCCCGCAAGGCCGGGGTGCGCCGGGTGACCGTGCTGCACGGCGGCGGGCCGAGCCCGCTGGAGGACGCCGTACGCGCCGACGGCTCGGTGGACTGGACGGTGCTGATGCCGGTCGAGTTCATGGCCAACGCCCTGGAGTGGGCGGAGGGGATCGTGACGGCGGACGAGGTGCGCGAGCCCTTCGTGTCCCGGCTGAGCGCCATGGTCCACGAGGGCGACATCGGCGCGGTCGCCGCGGTCGCGCTCACCGAGGAGGGGCACGCCCGCCAGGAGTACGTGATCACCGGTCCGGAGACGCTGACCGTGGCGGACAAGGTGGCGGCCCTCGCCGCCGCCCGCGGCCGGGACATCACGCTGGTCGAGCTGAGCGAGGAGGAGGCCGTGGCCCGCTGGCGGGCCGCCGGACAGCCCGAGGAGGTGATCGGCTTCCTGTTGCAGGTGTACGGCGACACCCCGGAGGTGGGCCGCACGGTCCTCGACACCGTCGAGAAGGTCACCGGGCGGCCGGCCCGCACCTTCGCCCGCTGGGCGGCCGACCACGCGGCGGCGTTCACCGCCCCCGGCGCTCCCTGAGCCCGGCCCACGCCGCGGGGGTGCCGGGACTCCTCGGATGCGCCCGGGCCCCCGCGGGCCGGCGTGCCCGCCGCCGGGCCGTTGCCGGCGCCCGTCAGCAGGCTCGGCGCCATGAGCGTCTCCCTCTGCTGCAGCGCCCGCCGGACCGAGCCGCTGACGGCGGAGGAGTGGGCCGCCGTGGACCGGATCGCCGCCGCCCGGCTCGCCTCCTTCCCCTACGCCGACGAAGAGCCCCCGCACCTCTACGACGGCGGGGGCGGCGAGCCCGGGCAGGTGCCGGCCGGCTCGACCCGGCTGCCCGGCACCCCGGACCGGCTGCTCCCGGTGATCGGCCATGTGCTGGACTCGGTGACGGAGCTGCGCCGCGCCCTGCCGGACGCGGCGTGGCACGTCCACCTGGACGACCTGGACGTCGACTGGGACGAGCGGGAGGGGTACGGGCTGCCCCGCATGCGCGACGCCGGTCTCCTCGCCGAGCTGGACGGGCTCCGACCGGCCTCACCCCCGGCTGATCACCACGGGTACGGTCGTCGGACACCGATGTCCGCATCCCGCGACCGAAGCACGAGGACCACCCGTTGTACTCCGGCAGCTACTACCAGCCCATCGACGAGCACCGCTACAAGCCCACCGCGCACGCGAGCGGCGCGTGGGACACCGACGAGCTGCACTTCAGTCCGCTCGGCGGGCTGATCGTCCACGCGATCGACCGGTACCTGGCCGGCCGGCCCGACAACGGTCTGGCCCCGGCGCGGATCAGCTACGACATCCTGGGCCGTCTCGCCCTGGACGAGTGCGAGATCCGGGTGGAGACGATCAGGCCGGGCCGCACCATAGAGCTGCTCGAAGCGGTGGCGCTGATCGCCGGCCGTCCCGCGGTGCGGGCCCGCGCCTGGCTCCTGGCGTCGGCCGACACCTCCGCCGTCGCCGGCGGCCCCGACGACCGGCTCGCCCCTCCGGAGACCCTGGCGCCCTGGCCCATGGACTCGGTCTGGCCGGGCGGGTACGTGGCCTCCCTGGACGTCCGCCCGGTCGCGCCGCCGCAGCCGGGCCGGACCACGGCCTGGCTCTCCACCGGCCTGGACCTCGTCGCGGGGCAGCCCGTCAGCGCGCTCGCGTCGTTCGTCGCGCTCGTCGACACCGCCAACGGCATCGCGGTCCGGCAGCCGCCGACCGCCTGGATGTTCCCCAACGTGGACCTCACGATCCACCTGCACCGCGGTCCGGTGGGGCGCTGGACGGGGCTCGACACCACCGTCACCTTCGGCCCCACCGGCCACGGCATCACCAGCACCGTCCTCCACGACGTGGAGGGGCCGGTCGGCCATGCCCAGCAGATCCTCACCGTCCGGCCGATGCCGGGCGCCGACGGACCGTAGGGCGGGCGGCCGTCAGGTGGTCGCGCCGGCCTTCTCCCTGTCCCGCGCGGTCGTGGCGCCGCGGGCCAGGGAGCTGGGCCACCAGGCCCGGGGGCCGATGTCGATCACCAGCGCGGGCACCAGCAGGGACCGCACCACGAGGGTGTCGAGCAGGACGCCGAAGGCGACGATGAACGCCAGCTGCACCAGGAAGACCAGCGGGATCACCATCAGGGCGGCGAAGGTGGCGGCGAGCACCACCCCGGCGGACGTGATGACGCCGCCGGTCGTGGTGAGTCCGCGCAGGACGCCCTGCCGCGGGCCGAGCGTCCGTGCCTCCTCCCGCACCCGGGACATCAGGAAGATGTTGTAGTCCACGCCGAGCGCGACCAGGAACACGAACCCGTACAGCGGCACCGAGGCGTCCATGCCGCTGATGCCGAGGAGGTGCTCGAAGACGAGCACGGCCACGCCGAGGGTCGCCAGGTAGTTCAGCGCGACCGTCGCCACCAGGAGGGCCGGGACGAGCAGCGACCGCAGCAGCGCGACCAGGATCAGCAGGATGATGCCGAGCACCACGGGCACGATGACCATGCGGTCCCGGGCCGCGGTCTGCTGGGTGTCGTACTGCTGGGCCGTGTAGCCGCCGACCAGCGCGTCGGCGCCGGGCACGGCGTGCACCGCCTCGCGCAGCCGCTGGACGGTCTCCTTGGCGGCGTCGCTGTCCGCGGAGTCGCTCAGCGTGACGTCGACACGGACCCGGCCGTCGACGACGAGTGGTTCGCCTGCTCCCGGCTGCCCGGACTCGGAGACCGCGGCGGCCGACGCCACGCCCCCGGTGTCCTCGGCGGCGGCCGTCACCTCGCGGACCCGGTCGGCGTCGGCGATGACGACGGCGGGGTTGCCGGAGCCGCCCGGGAAGTGCTCGGTGATCGTCTGCTGGGCGGAGACGGACGGGGCGTCGTTGACGAAGATCTCGTCGAGCGGCACACCCTTGGCGGTCAGGGTGGAGGAGAAGCCGGCGAGCAGGGCCAGGCCCAGCGCGGTCACCACCCAGGTGCGGCGCGGCCGGCGGTCCACGGTCGCCGCGACGCGGTGCCAGATGCCCTTGCCCTCGTCGTCCGGGCCGGACGCCTTCGGCCGGGACGGCCAGTAGGCGGCCCGCCCGACGAGGGCCAGCACGGCGGGCAGGAACGTCAGCGTGGACAGCACGGCGCAGACGATGCCGATGGCGCCCACCGGGCCGAGGGCCCGGGTGTTGGTGAGGTCGCTGGCGAAGAGCGCGAGCAGGCCGAGGGCCACGGTGGCGGCGCTGGCGGTGATCGCGCCGAAGGAGCGGCGCACCGCGACGAGGGCGGCCGTCGCCCGGTCCTCGCGCAGGGCGAGTTCCTCCCGGAAGCGGGCGGCCAGGAGCAGCGCGTAGTCGGTGGCCGCGCCGATCACGAGGATGGAGAGGATGCCCTGCACCTGCCCGTCGACCATGACGACGTCCCGGTCGGCCAGGAAGTAGACGACCGCGCAGGCCAGGGACAGGGCGAACACCGAGCCGAGGATGATCACGAACGGCAGGAGGACGCTGCGGTAGACGAGCAGGAGGATCAGCAGGACCGCGCTCAGGGCCACGCCCAGCAGCAGTCCGTCGATGCCGGCGAAGGCGTCGGACAGATCGGCCTGGCTGGCGGCCGGTCCCGCGATCTGGGCCCGGGTGCCGGGTACGTCGCCCACCGCCTCACGCACGTCGTCCAGGACGCCGGGCAGTTCGTCGCCCAGGTCGGACTCCAGCTGGACCACGGCCTGCAGGGCCAGTCCGTCGTCGGAGGGGAAGGCGGGTGACGGGCGGTCGACGACCCCGGGCCGCCCGGTGAGCCCGGCGACCGCCTTCGTGGCCGCGGCCCGCTGGGCGTCGGTGATCCGGTCGCCGTCCGCCGTCCACACCACGATCGCGGGCTGGGTGCCGGACTGGTCGAACGCCTCACGGGCCTCCAGGACCCGGGTGGACTCGGCGCTCTCGGGCAGGAACGTCGACTGGTCGTTGGTGGCGACCTCGCCCAGCTTGCCCGCGTAGGGCCCGAGGGTCCCGCCCACGCCCAGCCACACCACCAGCAGGACGAGCGGTACGGCCCACCGGGCCCAGCGGGGTGCGGTTCTCATCGGACTCCTCCGGCGGAAGGTGACAACAGGTGGAAGGACGGCAGGGATCAACGACAAGGGGGCGAGCGGGTCACCTCATCGATACCTCAGCGATCGAGTATCTCGATGATCGAGCAAACATATACTGGGCGCATGAGCGGCCCGGTCAGCACCCCCTCGCCATCTGTTCCGCAGGACGACCCCACGGGGTTGCAGTCCTTCGCGGTCCTGTTGCGCCGTATGAACGGCGAGCTCAACCGCGTCACGGAGGAGTTCGCCCAGTCCCAGGGCCTGCACCTGACCGACATGCGTGCGCTGATCGCGATCCTGGACGACGACCCTGCGCTCGGTCCGATGACGCCGGGCCGGCTGCGCAAGCACCTGAACCTGACCTCGGGCGCCATGACCGCCTGCGTCGACCGGCTCGAGAAGGCCGGTCACATACGGCGGGTCCGGGCGGACGGCGACCGCCGGGTGGTGCACCTGCACTACGCGGACCCGGCCAGGGAGGTCGCCCGCGACTTCTTCCGGCCGCTGGCCCTCAGCACCGACACCGCACGCGCCCGCTTCACCCGGGACGAGCTGATGGTCGTCGTCCGTTTCCTCGCCGAGATGAACCACGAACTGGGCCGCCTGCGGGAGACTCCCGCGCCCTCCGCCCCGGTCGGCTGACACCCCGTCCGGCTCCGCTCACCGCAGGTCGATCAGGCTCAGGCCCAGTTCGGGGTGGTGGGTCCTGGCCAGCTCGGCGGGACTGTCCCGGACGACGACCTCCAGGGTGGGCCAGACCCGTCCCGACAGCAGGTGGCCGCCGCGGGTGGAGCCGTCGGACAGGCCCAGCACGACGTGCAGATGCGGCGCGGGCCCGTCGTCGGCGACGGCGACGTCACCGATCAGCGACAGCACCTCGCACTGCTCGTCGACCGGGAGGGGCCGGTAGTCCAGTTCCTCCCGGTCGAACCAGCCGACGACCGCCTCCGAGAAGGCACCCACGGCGGTGATCTGGGAGGCGCCCAGCGACCGGTCCCGCGCGAAGGCGGTGAGTTCGGCCACGGGATTCTCGCCCGGGTCGAGCACCACCACGTACACCGCCGACGGTCCCTGCCGCACCTGTTGCCACCGCATGCCCGGCCGGGTACCCGGCGCGGCCCCCGGCAACCCGGCGGTGTTCAGGGAACGGTGAGAACCAGTCGGCCGCGGACCTCACCGGCCTCCAGCCGGCGGTGGGCCTCGGCCGTCCTCGCCAGCGGGAGCCGCCCCGCGATCCGCGGGCGCCACGGCGAGTCCCGCAGCAGCCGCCCCACCGCCCGCGCCGCCCGCGCGAGGTCGCTCACGCCGGCGTTGCTGATCGCGAACCCCACGATGCTCGCGTCCTTGGTGTAGAGGCGGCCGGGCGACAGCTCGCCGGGGCCGCCGCCGAGCCCGACCATCGCGACCATGCGCCCGCCGTGGGCGAGCAGTTCGACGGCGTCGGCC
>NZ_JAAGMD010000479.1 GCF_010548465.1 Streptomyces sp. SID14436
CGACGCGCGCCCCCGGGCAGCCGCGTGCCCCCCACCGGGACAGCCGTCACCCCCCACCCCGCCCACGTCACGGCCGACCGGCAGCCCGGCACGGCACCACCCCACCGCGGGCACCCCGCACCCCCGAAGGAGAACCCACATGATCACCCGCCCAGCAGCCTCGGACGTCGATGGAGCCGCCCGATGAGAGTCCTGCTGATCGGAGCCAACGGTTACCTCGGCCGCTTCGTCGCCGACCGCCTGCTCGCCGACCCGGCCGTCCAGCTCACCGCCCTCGGCCGCGGCGACGACGCCGACGTCCGCTTCGACCTCGCCACCGGCAGCCCCGGCGCCCTCACCCGGTTCCTCGACGCCGTCCACCCCGGTGTCGTCGTCAACTGCGCGGGCGCCACCCGCGGCGGCGCGCGCGAACTCACCCGGCACAACACCGTCGCCGTCGCCACCGTCTGCGAGGCCCTGCGCCGCAGCGGCTGCGGCGCCCGGCTCGTCCAGATCGGGTGCAGCGCCGAGTACGGCCCCAGCCAGCCCGGCTCCTCCACCGCGGAGGACGCCGTCCCGCGCCCCGGCGGCCCGTACGGCGTCAGCAAGCTGGCCGCCACCGAACTCGTCCTCGGGTCCGGCCTGGACGCCGTCGTGCTCCGGGTCTTCTCGCCCGCCGGGCCGGGCACACCCGCCGGCTCCCCCCTCGGCCGTCTCGCCGAGGCCATGCGACGCGCCATGCAGTCCGGCGACGGCGAGCTCAAGCTGGGCGGACTCGGCGCCCAGCGCGACTTCGTCGACGTGCGCGACGTGGCGCGGGCCGTGCACGCCGCCTCGCTGTCCGCGGCCCAGGGCGTCATCAACATCGGCTCCGGCCGCGCGGTCCGGCTGCGCGACGCCGCCGCCGTCCTCGCGCGCGTGGCCGGCTACAGCGGCGCACTGCACGAACTGGACGGCCCCCACACCCCGCACCTGCGGCCCGCCATCGGCCACCCCCGCGCCGAGTCCGACCACCACGTGGCCCCGGTCGCCGCCCCCTACCCGGACGGCTGCGGCAGCTGGCAGCAGGCCGACGTACGCACCGCGCGGGACCGGCTCGGCTGGCGGCCCCGCATCAACCTCGAGGAGTCCCTCGCCGACATCTGGATGGAGGCGGCATGCCGTATCTGACCCGGACCAGACCGGGGGCCGCCGACACCGGCGTGCGCAACGGCTTCGGCATCCCCGGACTCGCGCACCCCCTCCTCGCGTCCGCCGAGTGGAGCGAACTCACCCGCCCGGGCACCCCCCTGCACTGGGCCGTCCTCAACGTGGCCGACGGCCCCGGCGTGCAGCCCGACCCGAGCTGCCTCGAAGCCGTGGGCCGCCTGCGCAACGGCGGCGTGCGCGTCCTCGGCCACCTGGACCTGGCCCACGGCGCGCGCGGCCACCAGGAGGTGCTCTCCGACGCCCACCGGTTCGCCGACTGGTACCGGGTCGACGGCTTCCTCCTCGACCGCTGCCCGGCCGACCACCTCGCCCTGCCCGCGGTGCGGCGGACCGTCGCCGGACTCCGGTCGATCCGTGACCCCGCTCACATCGTCCTCGGCCACGGCATCCACCCGCACCCCGGATACGCGGAGTGCGCCGACCAGTTGGTCACCTTCTCCGGCCCGTGGAGCGACTACCGCTGGTCGCAGGTGGCGGAGTGGACCGCCGAGCATCCGCCCGAGCGGTTCTGCCACTTCGTGCACGGTGTGCCCCGCGCCCACCTGGAGGAGGCCCTGCGCATTGCCCGCTGGCAGGGCGCGGCGACCATCTACTTCACCGACCGGGTGGAGCGCGGCACCCGCACCGACCCCTGGGAGTGCCTGCCCGGTTACTGGGACGATCTCGTCTCGCGGATCGGGACGGGTGTCTCGGAATGAAAAAGGCCGTGGCACTGTTACGAGGAGAACAACCGTAGTGATTGACCGACCAACGGAGTCCCCGTGTCGTTGCCACCCCTGGTCGAGCCGGCCCCCGAGCTCACCGTAGACGAGGTCCGCAGGTACTCCCGCCACCTGATCATCCCCGACGTGGGGATGGACGGGCAGAAGCGGCTGAAGAACAGCAAGGTGCTCTTCGTGGGCGCCGGTGGTCTGGGTTCGCCGGGGCTGATGTACCTGGCCGCCGCGGGCGTGGGCACGCTCGGCATCGTGGAGTTCGACGAGGTCGACGAGTCGAACCTGCAGCGCCAGGTGATCCACAGCCAGGCCGACATCGGCCGCCCCAAGGCGGAGTCCGCCCGGGACACGATCAAGGGCATCAACCCGTACGTGAACGTCGTGCTCCACGAGGAGCGGCTCGAGTCCGACAACGTGAAGGACATCTTCAGCCAGTACGACCTGATCGTCGACGGCACGGACAACTTCGCGACCCGCTACCTGGTCAACGACGCCTGCGTCCTGCTGAACAAGCCGTACGTGTGGGGCTCCATCTACCGCTTCGACGGCCAGGCCTCCGTCTTCTGGTCCGAGCACGGCCCCTGCTACCGCTGCCTCTACCCGGAGCCCCCGCCCCCCGGCATGGTCCCCTCCTGCGCCGAGGGCGGCGTGCTGGGCGTGCTGTGCGCGTCCATCGGCTCCATCCAGGCCAACGAGGCCATCAAGCTGCTCGCCGGTATCGGTGAGCCGCTGGTGGGCCGTCTCATGATCTACGACGCCCTGGAGATGCAGTACCGCCAGGTCAAGGTCCGCAAGGACCCCGACTGCGCGATCTGCGGCGACAACCCCACCGTCACCGAGCTCATCGACTACGAGGCCTTCTGCGGCGTCGTCTCCGAGGAGGCCCAGGCCGCGGCGGTCGACTCCACGATCACTCCCAAGCAGCTCAAGGAGTGGATCGACGACGGTGAGAACCTCGAACTCATCGACGTGCGCGAGCCGAACGAGTTCGAGATCGTCTCCATCCCCGGCGCCCGTCTGATCCCCAAGAACGAGTTCCTCATGGGTAACGCCCTGGAGAGCCTCCCGCAGGACAAGAAGATCGTCTTGAACTGCAAGACGGGTGTCCGCAGTGCGGAAGTCCTCGCGGTCCTCAAGTCCGCGGGCTTCGCCGACGCCGTCCACGTCGGCGGCGGCGTCATCGGCTGGGTCAACCAGATCGAACCGGAGAAGCCGGTCTACTGACCTCGGGCTCCGCTGCCCCACGAGGCTGAAGAAGCCCACGGCTCCGGCCAGTCCGGACGCCGTGGGCTTCTGTCGTGCCCGCGCCGGGGTCAGGAGCAGACCTTGCCGTCCTTCGGGACCGTGCCTTCCAGGAAGAAGGAGTCGACCGTGGCGTCGACGCAGTCGCTGCCGCTGCCGTAGGCGCCGTGGCCCTCGCCCTTCCAGGTGAGGAGGACGCCGACGTCCTTGCCGAGTTCGTCCGCCATCCGGCGAGCGCCCTCGTACGGGGTGGCCGGGTCGCCCGTGTTGCCGATGACCAGGATCGGGTCCGCGCCGGGCGCGCTCACCTCAGGGGTGTCGAACTGGCCGGGGACCGGCCACTCGTGGCACCAGCCGGCCAGGTCCCAGCCCAGGAAGGGGCCGAAGACCGGCGATATCTCCTCGAACTCCGGCAGCAGCTTCTTCACGTCCGCCAAGGACGGGCGCTGCTTGTCGTCCAGGCAGGAGATGGCCCGCTGCGAGTGGGTGGTCGTGCCGTACCGGCCCGACGGCTCCCGCTCGTTGTAGCCGTCGGCCAGGGTGAGCAGAGCGGTGCCGTCGCCCTGCTCGGCGGTCTCCAGGGCGAGGGTGAGCGTCGGCCAGCCCTCCTTCGTGTAGAGCGGCAGGACGATGCCGGTCAGGGCCAGGGACTGGGTGAGCTTCCGGCCGTCCGTCGACGTCGGCAGCGGCTCGGCGTCGATGCGCCGCAGCAGGTCCGCTATCTCGCGCGAGCCCTGCTCGGGGTCCTTGCCGGTGGACTTCAGGTAGTTGTCCAGGGCGCGCTGGAAGCCGAGCGACTGGTTCTTGGCGTGGCCGACGGCGTCGGCGGTCGGGTCGACGACCGCGTCGAGCGTGAGGCGGCCCACCTTGTCGGGGAACAAGTGGGCGTACACGCCGCCGAGTTCGGTGCCGTAGGAGATGCCCAGGTAGTTCAGCTTGTCGTCGCCGACGGCCTGGCGGATGCGGTCCATGTCGCGGGCGCTGTCGGTGGTCGAGACGTGGGCCAGCAGCTTGCCGGCGGACTTCTCGCAGCCCTTGCCGAAGTCGACGGCGTCGGCCAGGAACGTGCGCTCCTCGGCGGGGGTGTCCGGGGTGCCGTCCACCTTCGCCTCGGCGGCCTGGATGTCCTTGTCGCTGCGGCAGCGGATGCCCTCGCTGGCGGACACTCCGCGCGGGTCCCAGCTGACGAGGTCGTAGCGCTCGCGGAGCTTGGCGGCGGTGCCGGCGTAGGACGGCAGCATGTCCACGCCCGAGCCGCCGGGCCCGCCGAAGTTGAACAGCAGCGAGCCGAGGCGGTCGTCCCCGGTGGCCTTCGCCCGTATCAGGGCCAGCCCGATCGTCGGGCCGTCCGGCTTCGACCAGTCCAGCGGAACCTTCAGCGTGGCGCACTGCCAGCCGTCCCCGGGGGCCGGTTCGTCGCCGGAGGACTTGCAGGCTCCCCAGTCCAGTGCCGACGCGCCCTTGCCGTCGTCCTGGGAGCCGCCGTCACCGGAGCCGTCCCCGGTGCAGCCCGCGGTCAGCAGCCCGGCGGCGACCACCAGGGCCGTCCACCGTACGAAACGCGTCATCTGCCACATCCCCCCTCACTGGCCGTCCGCACCGTCCCGCGGATGGCGGTCAGGCCATCGTAGGCGGAGCGGACGACGTCCCGCTGACCCTGTGGAAAACGGTGTGACCAGCATCTTTGTTGTTCCGGACCGGGTCAGGAGCAGACGGTTCCGCTCTTCGGCACCTTGCCGTCCAGCAGGTAACCGTCCACGGCGGCCCGCACACACTTGTTCTTGCTGCCGTAGGCCCCGTGACCCTCTCCCTCGTACGTGAGTTCCACGCCGACGCCGGAGCCGAGGGCCTGCACCATCTTGCGCGCCCCCTCGTACGGCGTGGCCGGGTCGCCGGTGTTGCCGATCACCAGGATCGGAGCGGACCCGGGCGCGCTCACGTCGGGATGGTCGGCCGCCCCCGGCACCGCCCAGTCGGTGCAGCTGAGCATCCCCCAGGCCAACTGCTCGCCGAACAGGGGAGAGGCCTCGCGGAACGCGGGCAGGCTGCGCTCGACGTCCGCGGTGTCGTAGCGGGGTTTGTCATCGGCGCAGTTGATGGAGATGTTCGCGGGGACGAGGTTGCTGTACTCGCCGTTCTCGCTGCGGCCGTTCATCGAGTCGGAGAGCAGCATGAGGATCGTCCCGTCACCGGCGTAGGCCTGGTCCAGACCGTCCGTCAGGAACTCCCAGAAGTCCCGCGAGTACAGCGCCTGGAGGATGCCGCTGGTCGCCGCGGACTGGGTCAGCTCGCGGGGGAAGACGCCGGGGACGGGCTTGCGGTCCAGCTGCTCCAGGAACCGGGCGATGCGGTCCTTCACGTCCTGCACGCTGTCGCCGACGGGGCACTCTTCGGTCTGCGAGACGCAGTCCTCGGCGTAGTTGTCGAGCGCGAGCTGGAAGCCGCGGGCCTGCCCGAGCGAGCCCTGCTCCGGGTCCTGCGTCGGGTCGACGACCGCGTCGAACACGGCCCGGCCCACCCGGCGCGGGAACAGGTGGGCGTACACGCCGCCCAGTTCGGTGCCGTAGGAGATGCCGAAGTAGTGGAGCCGGTCGTCGCCGAGGACCTGGCGCATCAGGTCGAGGTCACGAGCGGTCTCGGTGGTGGCGACGTGCGGCAGGATGCGCTCCGAGTTCTCCTCGCAGGCGTCGTTGAACTGCTTGGTGCTGTTGAGGAGTTCGGTGCGTTCCCGCTGGTCGTCGGGGGTGGCGTCCTGGTCTAGGAAGGCGTCGAGCTGCTCGTTGTCCTCGCAGCGCACCGGGGCGCTGCGGCCGACCCCGCGGGGGTCGAAGCTCACCAGGTCGTAGCGGGCGCGCAGGGACGCGAAGTCGGGGCCGAAGGACGGCAGGGCGGTGACACCGGAGCCGCCCGGTCCGCCGAAGTTGAAGATCAGGGACCCGATGCGCTTGTCCCGCGGGCCGTCCGCGCGGGCGCGGATCAGCTCGATGCCGATCGTGTCGCCCTCGGGCTCGTCCCAGTCGAGCGGCGCCTTCATGGTGGCGCACTGCCACGTTCCGCCGTTCGGCAGCGGCGAGGGGGCCGGGCCGCCGCCCTGGGCCTCGGACGGGGCGGGGCAGTCCTTCCAGCCGAGCTCCTGCTCCGTCAGGTCCTCCGCCTTCGCGTCCTCACCGCAGCCGGCGAGCAGTGCGGGCAGCAGCACGGCGGAGACGGACAGGGCGGCGGCACGCAGGCGGAAGGGCTTGGGCATGCCTCCATCCTGCGGTCGCGCGGGACGGGCCGCGCGACCGCGGGTGCCGTACGAGGGAGAGCGTCGCGCGGACGCGCCCAGGGCGGTCCGGGGCGGTGTCAGGGGAGTCCCGCCTCCGGCCGGGGCGCGCCGCTACAGGGCTTCCTTGCGGGTGAGGTGGTTGAAGGCCAGCCAGCCGGGCAGGACAGGCAGCCACAGCGTGAGCAGCCGATACAGCAGCACCGCGGGAGCGGCGACCTCCTTGGGCAGGCCCACCGCGATCAGACCGACCGTGAGCGTCGCCTCGACGGCGCCCACACCGCCCGGGGTCGGCGCGGCCGACCCCAGCGCGTTGCCGGCCAGGAACACCACGGCGACGCTCGCGATGCTGATCGACGTCGTCTCGTCGCCGAACGCCCGGATGGACGCGTCCAGGCACATCACGAAGCATCCGGTCAGCAGGAGCATGCCGCCGATGCCGGTGACCAGCTTCTGCGGGCGCTGCAGCACGTCCAGCATGCGCGGCACGACACCCGCGAAGAGGGACCGCACGCGCGTGAGGACGAATTTGCGCAGGAACGGCACCGAAGTCACCACCAGCACCAACACCGCCACCGTCAGCAGGCCCGCGATGACGGTACGGGACGGCGAGAGGGACGGCGTCTTCTCGGTACCGGTCAGGTAGCCGAAGGCCAGCAGCATCAGGATGTGGCAGCCGAGCCCGAACAGCTGGGAGGCTCCCACGCTCGCCACCGCGAGCCCGGGCCGCACTCCCGCGCGCTGCAGGAACCGGGTGTTCAGGGCAACCCCGCCCACCGCCGCCGGGGCGACGATCTTCACGAAGGAGCCGGCGACCTGGGCCGCCACGGTCCGCAGGAACGGCACCCGCTCGGGCACGAATCCCAGCAGCGCCAGGGCCGCCGCGAAGTAGCTGGCCGCCGAGAACAGCACCGCCGCCGCCACCCAGCCCCACTGCGCGTTGGCGATCAGCGGGCCGAACTCGATGTGCGTGAGCTGCGTCAGCAGGAAGTACGCGCCGATCGCGCCGGCGATGAAGCTGATCAGCGTGCGGGGGCGGACCCGCTCCAGGCGGGCCGGTTCGACCGGGGCCTGCGGCCTGATCCGCAGCACCTCGTGCCGGATCTGGGTCAGCAGGTCCTCCTCGCGCGCCTCCTCCAGGGCGTCGTCGATGGCCCGCTTCTCGGCCCGCTGTTCCGCGCGTACGGCCTTCTTGTCCGGCCGCTCCGGCTTGTCCGGGTCGGGCCGGCCGGAAGGGCCGGCGGGCCCGGCCTGCTCCGCGCGCAGCAGCTTGGCCTGCCGGGACGCCTCCAGGACGGCCTCGCGTTCGCGCTCCGCCCGCTCCCGCGCGAGGCGGCGCAGTGTCGCGCGCGTGGAGCGGCTCAGCGCGATCGACTGCAGCATCGGCAGGCAGTCCGCGACGGCGTCGGGCCCGAGCACGCTCACCGCGGAGGCCACGGCGCGTTCCGCCCCCACCCGCAGGCCGAGCGTCACCAGCAGCTGGGAGGTGTCCATGCGCAGCAGCAGGTCACCGGCCGCGATCTCCCCGACGCGCATGTCGGTGAGGATCACGGTGCCGGAACGATCCACCAGGATCGCGTCACCCACCAGCCTGCGGTGCGCGATCCGCCGGGACTGCAGCGCCCGCACCTGGTGCCAGGTGTCGCGCAGCAGCGCGTCGGTGATCTCCTCGTCCGGCAGCGAGTCCAGGGTGCGCCCGCCGGTGTGCTCGTAGACGAGCATCACCGCGTCGGGGCCCAGCTCGGAGGTCGCGATCAGCTTGGGCGCGTTGGCGCCGGCCGCGATGGCCGCGTACGCCAGCAGGGCCTCCTGCTCCAGAGCCTGGCGCAGCGACTGCAGGCTCCGGCGGGTGGCGAAGCCCCGCAGCGTCAGGTTGCGCCACGCCCGGTAGAAGAAGCCCTGCGCCTGCTGTTCGCGGTCCACGACCGTCACGTCCAGCGGTGGGCCGTCCTCCAGGGTGACGAAGTACCTGCGGCCCCGGTCGCCCGTCTCGGTGGCGTCGGGCGCCTCCACCCGGGAGGCGGTCACCGGGCGGAAGCCGACGGTCCGCAGGCCCGTCATGAGGTTGCGTCCGGTGGGGCGGACGTTGGGCGAGCCGACGGCGTAGAGGGTGCCGTAGGCCACGCTCCAGCCGATCAGCACGGTCAGGATGATCGAGAACGGTGTCGTGTAGCCGGTGACGAGCATGGAGAACGCGTCGAGCAGCAGCACGACCCACAGCACCGCCCGCCAGCGGGGTCTGCGGGACATGCCCACGGCCGTCATGTACGCGATCACCGGGGCGAGGTAGCCGTGCACCGGGTCGGTCAGGGCGTGGATGTCGCCGGGGGAGGGCTGGGTGAGCGCCTCCTGGATGGAGGCGGGGGCGGCCCGCGCGACCCACAGGTCGGTCGCGAGCGTCACCCCGTGCGCCAGCACGGCGGCGAGCACGCCGTCGGCGATCCGCAGCCCGTCGCGTTTGATGAGCCGCTCGATGGCGAAGGCGACCGGTACCAGGAGGATGGCGATGCTGGAGGCCAGACCCGCGACCTTGATCAGCAGGTCGGGCGCCTGCCCGGTGCCCTTGGTGATGTCCTGTTCCAGGCCCGAGGTGGTGCCGTGGGCGAACGCGGCGATCGCCAGCAGCACCACCACGGCGAGCACGCCCACCAGGAGCCGCATGAGGTCCGACGGGCGGTGCACGCGCGCGGGGAGCAGCGGTTCGTCGCCCTCCACCTCGTCGACGTGCACCGTGTCGGCATCCATGGCGTCGGCGCCGCGCGAGCGGTCCCGGCCCGCGGTGTCCTGCTGCCGGGCACCGGGGCCGGGGCCGGGGGAGTCCCGGCCGTGGGCGTCCCCGTCGTGGGAGTCCGGAGCCTTCTGGCCACGGGTGCCCCGGGTGCCACGGTCGCGGGAGTCCGGAGTATCCCGGTCACCGGTCTCCGGGCGGTCCGAGCGGGTGTCCGGGCGGTCCGGGCGCGACGAAGCGCCAGGGGTGCCTTCCGCGTCCCCGGGGTGCGCACCCTGCTGCTTCATCGTCTCTTCTTGATCTCGTATCACCAGTCACCGCCCGCACGATGGTGGCATGCCGAACCGGCACAAGGGGGTATCAGGGTCCACCTGCGGGGCCGCACAGTCTGCCCGAAAGGGCTTCCCCGGGCGAGGCGTACGCACGCGCGGGAGCGCCTTCCGTTGTCGGTGGGGTGGTGCAGGATGGGGCGGATGAGCCAGGAAAGTCTTCCCTCCGGCACCGGACCGGAGCCCGCGGACGCCCTGCCGGAATACGCCGAGCGTGTGCTGGACGTGGCCGATCTCATCCCGCCGGGCCGGGTGATGACGTACGGGGACGTGGCCGAATGGCTGGGGGAGGGCGGGCCCCGGCAGGTCGGCCGGGTGATGGCCCTCTACGGAGGAGCCGTCCCGTGGTGGCGTGTGGTGCGGGCCGACGGCGTCCTGCTGCCGGGTCACGAGCTGCGTGCCCTCGGTCACTACCGCGAGGAGGGGACGCCCCTGAAGGAGGCGGGCCGGGCCGCGGAGGACCACCTGCCGCGCCTCGACATGAGACGCGCGCGGTGGGACGGGGGCGGCCGTGCGGAGGGTCACACCTGACAGCTTCCGCCATCCGGCAGGCCGCGGTGGGGCCGGTGATCCGTACGGGGGAAACGGGGCACGTCCGTGGCATGACGTACGTTCGAGTCCAGAGGGACCCACGGGCCGGATGTGCCGGACGGGAAGAAGCGGAAGCTCTGCTTCCGGGCTTCCCTCCGGCGTAGCGTCGGCTGCACGTGTCCCCCTCACCCCGCGACCACCGCCCTCCACGCGCGGCGGTACGCCAACCAGTACACCCACCAGGACCGGCGAACCACGTGAGCTCCTCTTCCTCCACCAGCGGCCTGTCGCACCCCCGGGTGCGCCGGGGGGACCGTGGCGCCTATCGACTGGTCCGTACCCCGCCGGCTCGCGTGAACCCCCCTCGACTGGACGCCGACCAGCGCTCCGTGGTTGAGCACGGGACCGGCCCGCTGCTCGTCCTCGCAGGTCCGGGCACCGGGAAGACCACCACACTGGTCGAGTCCGTGGCCGCGCGCGTGGCCCGCGGCACGGATCCCGAGCGGATCCTCGTCCTGACGTTCAGCCGGAAGGCGGCGGTCGAACTGCGCGACCGCATGGCGCTGCGGATGGGCGCCGCGAGCGCCCCCCTGGCGACCACCTTCCACTCCTACTGCTACGCCCTGGTCCGGGCCCACCAGGACCAGGACCTGTTCGTGGAGCCCCTGCGGCTGCTGTCCGGCCCCGAGCAGGACGTCACCGTCCGCGAGCTGCTCGCCGGCCAGGTGGACCTGGAACGGCTCGGCCTCTCCCACGTGCGCTGGCCGGACGAGCTGCGCGCCTGCCTGACCACCCGCGGCTTCGCTGACGAGGTCCGGGCGGTGCTCGCCCGCAGCCGCGAGCTCGGGCTCGGCCCCGACGCCCTGGACGCCTTCGCCCGGCGCATCGGCCGCCCCGACTGGCGCGCCGCCTCGGCCTTCCTCGCCGAGTACCTCGACGTCCTCGACCTCCAGGGCGTGCTCGACTACGCGGAACTCGTCCACCGCGCCGTGCTCCTCGCCCGCCGCCCCGAGGTGGCCGCCCGGCTCGCCGCGCAGTACGACGCCGTGTACGTCGACGAGTACCAGGACACCGACCCCGCCCAGGTGCGGCTGCTGCACGCGCTGGCCGGGGACGGCCGCACCCTGGTCGCCCTCGGTGACCCCGACCAGTCGATCTACGCGTTCCGGGGCGCCGACGTGAACGGCATCCTGGAGTTCCCGCACGCCTTCCCCCGCGCGGACGGCCGCCCCGCCCCCGTCGAGGTGCTGCGCACCTCACGCCGCTCCGGCACGGCCCTGCTCGCCGCCACCCGGCTGGTGACCCGGCGCATGCCGCTGCCCCGGCTGCCCGCCGAGAAGGTCCGCGCCCACCGGGAGCTGACCCCGGTTCGCGAGGGCGGCCGGGTCGAGGTGTACACCTACCCGACGTCCGGCACGGAGCTCGACAACATCGCCGACATCCTGCGCCGGGCGCACCTGGAGGACGGGGTTCCCTGGGCGGAGATGGCCGTCCTGGTGCGGGCCGGCGCCCGCACCATCCCGGCCGTCCGCCGCGCCCTGACCTCGGCGGGCGTGCCCGTCGACGTCGACGGCAACGACGTACCGCTGAGGCACGAGCCCGCGGTGGCCCCCCTGCTGACGGCCCTGCGCGCGGTGGCGACGGCGGAGGCGGAGCCGCGGGAGCGGGAAGGGGCCGGAGCCGGGACGGACCCCGTCGAGGCCGACCCCGCCGAGGTTGTCCACGCCGGGACGGACCCCGCCGAGGCTGACCCGGCCGGGGCGCACCCCGCCGAGGCCGACCCCGCCGGGACCGACCCCGCCGAGGCTGACACCGCCGGGACCGACCCCGCCGAGGCTGACACCGCCGGGACCGACCCCGCCGACGCCGACACCGCCAGGACCCACCCCACCGAGGCCGACACCGCCAGGACCCACCCCACCGAGGCCGACTCCGCCGGGACCGACCTCACCGGGACCGGTCCGGCGGCCGGGGCTGCGGGGGAACCGGGAGCGGACGCGGCGGTTACGGCAGACGGCGCCCCGGTCGAGGGACAGGCCGAGACCCCGGCGGACACCCCGGTCGCCCCGACGGCGACGGCCGGCCAGGCCGAGGACACCTGCTGGCTCGACACCGAGACCGCCCTCACCCTCCTCACCTCCCCCCTCGCCGGCATGGACGCGGCCGACCTGAGGCGGCTCGGCCGCGCCCTGCGTGAGGAGGAGAGGGCCACCGGCAACCCCCTGCCGCCGTCGTCCGACGTCCTCCTCACCCGGGCCCTCGCCGAGCCGGAGCGCCTGGCCGTCCACGACCCCACCTACGCGCGCGGCGCCCAGCGGCTCGGCGCGCTGCTGCGCACGGCCCGCGAATGCCTCGCGCGCGGCGGCACCGCGGAAGAGGCCCTGTGGGACCTCTGGGACGGCACCCCCTGGCCCC
>NZ_JAAGMD010000505.1 GCF_010548465.1 Streptomyces sp. SID14436
GGGCGACGGGCCGCGCACCGGCCCCCGCGAGGGCCGCGACGCCGCCCGGCCGGGCACCGCCCGCGAGGAATGATTTCGCGGAGGGCCCCGTCGGGTCGGTACGATCGCACCCATGCGTGCGCTCCGGTATGGCGCCGCGACCACAGCCTTCAGTCAGGAGAGACCGGTGTCAGACGTCCGTGTGATCATCCAACGCGATTCCGAGCGGGAAGAACGCGTGGTGACGACGGGCACTACGGCCGCCGAACTCTTCGCCGGCGAGCGCTCGGTCATCGCCGCCCGGATCTCCGGCGAGCTCAGGGACCTCTCCTGCGAGGTGGCCGACGGCGAGACCGTCGAGCCGGTCGAGATCTCCTCCGAGGACGGCCTGGACATCCTCCGCCACTCCACCGCCCACGTCATGGCCCAGGCCGTGCAGGAGCTGTTCCCCGAGGCCAAGCTGGGCATCGGCCCGCCGGTCAAGGACGGCTTCTACTACGACTTCGACGTGGACCGGCCCTTCCACCCCGATGACCTCAAGGCCATCGAGAAGAAGATGCAGGAGATCCAGAAGCGCGGCCAGCGCTTCTCCCGCCGCGTCGTCACCGACGACGAGGCCCGCGAGGAGCTCGCCGGCGAGCCGTACAAGCTGGAGCTGATCGGCCTCAAGGGCGCCGCCTCGCACGACGACGGCGCCGACGTCGAGGTCGGCGCGGGCGAGCTGACGATCTACGACAACCTGGACGCCAGGACCGGCGAGCTGTGCTGGAAGGACCTCTGCCGCGGTCCCCACCTGCCCACCACCCGGAACATCCCGGCGTTCAAGCTGATGCGGAACGCCTCCGCGTACTGGCGCGGCAGCGAGAAGAACAAGCAGCTCCAGCGCATCTACGGCACCGCCTGGCCGACCAAGGACGAGCTGAAGGCGCACCTGGAGTTCCTCGCCGAGGCCGAGAAGCGCGACCACCGCAAGCTGGGCAGCGAGCTGGACCTGTTCTCCGTCCCGGAGCAGATCGGCTCCGGCCTCGCCGTCTTCCACCCCAAGGGCGGCATCGTCCGCCGGGTCATGGAGGACTACTCGCGGCGCCGGCACGAGGAGGAGGGCTACGAGTTCGTCTACACCCCGCACGCCACCAAGGGGAAGCTCTTCGAGACCTCGGGCCACCTGGACTGGTACGCCGACGGCATGTACCCGCCCATGCAGCTCGACGAGGGCGTGGACTACTACCTCAAGCCCATGAACTGCCCGATGCACAACCTGATCTTCGACGCGCGCGGGCGTTCCTACCGTGAACTGCCGCTGCGCCTGTTCGAGTTCGGGACCGTGTACCGCTACGAGAAGTCGGGCGTCGTGCACGGCCTCACCCGCGCCCGCGGCTTCACCCAGGACGACGCGCACATCTACTGCACCCGCGAGCAGATGTCGGAGGAGCTCGACAAGACCCTCACCTTCGTCCTGAACCTGCTGCGCGACTACGGCCTGAACGACTTCTACCTGGAGCTGTCCACCAAGGACCCGGAGAAGTTCGTCGGCACCGACGAGGCGTGGGAGGAGGCCACCGAGACGCTGCGCCAGGTCGCCGAGAAGCAGAACCTGGAACTCGTGGCCGACCCGGGCGGCGCCGCCTTCTACGGCCCGAAGATCTCCGTGCAGGCCAAGGACGCCATCGGCCGCACCTGGCAGATGTCGACCATCCAGCTCGACTTCAACCTGCCGGAGCGCTTCGACCTGGAGTACACGGCCGCGGACGGTTCCAAGACCCGCCCGGTCATGATCCACCGCGCGCTGTTCGGCTCCATCGAGCGGTTCTTCGCGGTGCTCCTGGAGCACTACGCGGGCGCCTTCCCGGCCTGGCTGGCGCCGGTGCAGGCGATCGGCATCCCGATCGGCGACGCCCACGTCGAGTACCTGGAGCAGTTCGCGGCCCGGGCGAAGAAGCGGGGACTGCGGGTGGAGGTGGACTCCTCCTCCGACCGCATGCAGAAGAAGATCCGCAACGCCCAGAAGCAGAAGGTGCCGTTCATGGTCATCGCAGGCGATGAGGACATGGCCAACGGGGCCGTCTCCTTCCGCTACCGCGACGGCTCCCAGGAGAACGGCATCCCCGTCGACGAGGCCATCGCGAAGATCGTGAAGGTCGTCGAGGAGCGCGCGCAGGTCTGACCCACGACGCCACGGGCCCCCGGGAAGCGTTCCGGGGGCCCGTGCCGTGCCACCCCCCGGACGCCATATGCTGCACGCATGACGAGTGAGCCGGAGCAGCAGCTGGGAGTGGGGACGCCGGACGCGTTCCAGCGTCTCTGGACGCCCCACCGGATGGCCTACATCCAGGGCGAGAACAAGCCGAGCGGCCCCGGCGCCGACGACGACTGCCCGTTCTGCTCGATCCCGGCCAAGTCCGACGAGGACGGCCTGGTGCTCCGGCGGGGCGAACGCGTCTACGTGGTCCTGAACCTCTACCCGTACACCGGCGGCCACTGCATGGTGGTGCCGTACCGGCACGTCGCCGACTACACGGACCTCACCCCCGAGGAGACGGCCGAGCTCGGTGAGCTGACCAAGCAGGCGATGACGGCCCTGCGCACCGCCTCCGGCGCGCACGGCTTCAACATCGGCATGAACCAGGGGACGGTGGCGGGCGCGGGCATCGCCGCCCACCTGCACCAGCACGTCGTCCCGCGCTGGGGCGGGGACACCAACTTCATGCCGGTGGTGGGCCACACGAAGGTGCTCCCGCAGCTGCTGGGCGACACCCGCAAGATGCTCGCGGACGCCTGGCCCTCCTCCTGACCGGCGCCGGGTGCCCCCGGGCGGGGGCACCCCTCAGGCGTCGTAGACGTCGGCCTTCTTGGGCGCCGCCTCCTGCACCGCCCCGCTGAGGGCCGAGGAGCGGGCGCCGAACTTCTCGGTGTTCACGCCGTTCTCCGCCAGGACCTTGATCGCGGCGGAGTGCACCGCGCGCAGGACGGGCGTCGCGGCGCGCAGCGCGTCGTCGGCCATGAAGCGGTGCCGCCACGGCTTGTCCGCCCAGGCGTGCCGCAGACCGAACGGCTCGGGCAGGGTCAGCTTGCCGCCCAGCCAGTACAGCAGCGGCGGGTACCAGGTCAGGGGGGCGCGAGCGGCGAGGCGCACCACCTCGTCCGCGTCGACCAGCGGCAGCTTGACCGTACGCGTCTCCCAGAACTTGACCGACTTCTGGACCGTCTTCTCCTTGGCGGCCGGCTTGGTGGTGAACAGGGGGTGCACGGGCCCCAGCGCGTGGCCGGTGACCTCGATGCGGAGCGTCTCGTGCAGCACCGTCACGGTGATCAGCATGGTGATGACGAGCTGGCCGTCCCACAGGGTCCACTGCACGCCCAGGTAGTGCCGGTCGCCGGCGCCGAACTGCTGCTTGTTGCAGATCTCCTGTATGGCGTGCTGCTTGACCTGGTAGGCCTCCACGTCGGTGCCCTCGGGGCGGGAGACGGCGGTGGCGTTCTCACCGATGGGGGTGACGATCCAGTGGCGGACGGAGGGCTTGGTGAAGCCGCCGGTGTGCAGCGGGCCGCGCTCCAGCATGCGCAGCCGGTCGTGGATGGCCTTGATGACGTCCCAGCTGCGGAAGGGGTTGATCTCCCGGTCGGGGTCGGCGGCGACCAGTTCCTCGGCGAGCTGCCAGCTGCCCCAGCGGGTGCCCATGCCGAGTATCCCCTTGGGGCCGGCGTAGAAGACGGAGTTGGACTGCTGTTCGGCGCTGAGCCGGGCCAGGGACTGGCGCAGCTCTTCGGCGGCGGTCTCCCCGGGGCTGCTGGGCACCGCCTCCGGCACCTTGGCGCCGACGCTGCCGCCGGACAGGAGGCTGTCCCAGCGCTCCCGCAGGTCGTGGGCGGTGCGTTCGCAGATCCGCTTGGCCCAGAACCAGCCGGCGACGGGGGCGACGACGCAGGCGCGTGCGTACCAGCCCCAGAACCCGTCGAAGGGCATCCGGAGCAGGAACAGCACCGCGAGGGCGCCCATCGCGACGAGCAGCGCGGTGGCCAGGGCGCCGGCGCGCTTGTCCTCGCGCTTGGTCATGGTGGTGCGGATCTGGAAGACGAGCAGCCAGACGAGGAGGCCCGGCAGGAAGAGCACGCCGCACAGCACCATGACGGCGCTGAGCCAGTTGTCGCGCTCCCGGCGGATGCGGTGGGCGGCGAGGCTGTGCTCGACGACCACGTGCGGCTGGGTGCCGAAGGACTGCACGAGCGGCGCCCGCCCGGAGCCGAGCATCCGGTCGATGACGGCCCGGGAGAAGGCCTCCCCGAGATTCGGCCGGAACAGTTTGATCCTGGGTTTGGAGACGGCCGACTTGTGCCATTCGTTGTTGGCCTTGAGTATCTCGTCGGCCTCGTTGTCCCGGTAGGCGGCAGAGGCCAGCGCGAAGGTCGGCGTCTGCCCCTCGTCGCCCATGCGCGGCACCTGCGGACCGAAGAAGTCCGCGTAACCGCTCTCAACGGTCATTCCCGCCCCCGATCGCCGCGACTGTCGTCTTGCGGCCTTCCCGACTTCCGTGCTGCGCACACCTGTTGATCAGGTCTTCAGCGTATCCGCAGCGGGGGGTGTCCGTCTGCGGACCGTGACGGCCCGTCCGCGGGCCCGGGGTGCGGGGCCCGGGGCGGAGTGAAGCGTTCGGTGGTGTGCGGGGTGGACGGGCGCGTGCGCGGGCGCCCGCGACGGCTCGCGCGGACGCCCGGCGCCGCCCCCTACGAGGCCATGCGGGTCTCCTGACGCAGCCGCTGGGCGACCTGGGGCGGCATCGGCTCGTGCCGCGCGTAGCGGCGGCTGAAGCGGGCGGTGCCGTGCGAGAGCGAACGCAGGTCGACGGCGTACCGGCCGATCTCGATCTCGGGCACGTCGGCCCGGATCAGCGTGCGTCCGGCGGAGGACTGTTCGGTGCCGAGCACCCGGCCTCGGCGGCCGGACAGGTCGCTCATCACCGGGCCCACGTAGTCGTCGCCGACCAGGACCGTGACCTCGGCGACGGGCTCCAGGAGGTGGATCACGGCGTCCGCGGCGGCCTCCCGCAGGGCCAGCGCGCCGGCCGTCTGGAAGGCGGCGTCGGAGGAGTCCACCGAGTGGGCCTTGCCGTCCAGCAGCGTCACCCGGATGTCGACGAGGGGGTGGCCGTCGGCGACGCCCCGGGCCGCCTGGGCGCGGACGCCCTTCTCGACGGAGGGGATGAACTGGCGCGGGACGGCGCCGCCGACGACCTTGTCGACGAATTCGACGCCGGAGCCGCCGGGCAGGGGTTCCACCTCGATCTCGCAGATGGCGAACTGGCCGTGGCCGCCGGACTGTTTGACGTGCCGGCCCCGTCCGGACGCCCGCGAGCCGAAGGTCTCCCGCAGCGCCACCTGGTGCGGCACGACGTCGACCTGGACGCCGTAGCGGCTGCGCAGCCGTTCCAGGGCGACGTCGGCGTGGGCCTCGCCCAGGCACCACAGGACCACCTGGTGGGTGTCCTGGTTCTGTTCGAGCCGCATGGTGGGGTCCTCGGCGACGAGCCGGGACAGGCCCTGGGAGAGCTTGTCCTCGTCGGGCTTGCTGTGGGCGCGGATGGCCAGCGGGAGCAGCGGGTCGGGCATCTCCCAGGGTTCCACGAGCAGCGGGTCGTCCTTGGCGGAAAGGGTGTCCCCGGTCTCCGCGCGGCCGAGTTTCGCCACGCACGCGAGGTCGCCGGCGATGACGTGCGGGACCGGGCGCTGCTGCTTGCCGAACGGGGTGGTCAGCGCGCCGATGCGTTCGTCGACGTCGTGGTCCTCGTGACCGCGGTCGGCGAGCCCGTGGCCGGAGACGTGGACGGTCTGGTCGGCGCGCAGGGTGCCGGAGAAGACGCGGACCAGGGAGAGCCGGCCGACGTACGGGTCGGAGGAGGTCTTGACGACCTCGGCGACCAGCGGGGCCGCGGGATCGCAGGGCGTCAGCTCGCGCGGCTTGCCGTCGACCGTGGTGACCCGGGGCGTGCCGTGCTCCAGGGGCGTCGGGAAGCCGCCGGTGACCAGGTCCAGCAGTTCGACCGTGCCGAGGCCCTGGCGGGCCCCCTCGGGGGCGGGCGCGGCGGCCAGGACGGGGAAGAACACCCCGCGGGCCACGGCGCGCTCCAGGTCCTCGATCAGGGTGCCGGTGTCGATGTCCTCGCCGCCGAGGTAGCGGTCCATGAGGGTCTCGTCCTCGCTCTCGGCGATGATCCCCTCGATGAGCCGGTTGCGGGCGTCCGCGATGAGCGGCAGCTGGTCCGGGCCGGGCTCGGACTCCTTGCGCTCGCCGGTGGAGTAGTCGAACAGCTTCTGCGACAGCAGCCCGGTCAGGCCGGTCACGGGCGCGTGCCCGTCGGGTCCCTCCGGGCCGCGCAGCGGCAGGTACAGCGGCAGGACGGCGTCGGGGTCGTCGCCGCCGAACGTCTCGGCGCACACCCGGGTCATCTCCTCGAAGTCGGCGCGGGCCGCTTCCAGGTGCGTGACGACGATGGCGCGCGGCATGCCGACGGCCGCGCACTCGTCCCAGACCATGCGGGTGGAGCCGTCCACGCCGTCGGAGGCCGAGACGACGAAGAGGGCCGCGTCCGCCGCGCGCAGACCGGCCCGCAGCTCCCCGACGAAGTCCGCGTAGCCGGGGGTGTCGAGGAGGTTGACCTTGATGCCGCCCCATTCGACGGGCACCAGGGAGAGCTGCACCGAGCGCTGCTGCCGGTGCTCGATCTCGTCGTAGTCGGAGAGCGTGCCGCCGTCCTCCACGCGGCCCGCCCGGTTCACCGCTCCCGCGGTCAGTGCGAGAGCCTCCACCAGGGTTGTCTTGCCCGATCCGGAGTGGCCGACCAGCACCACATTCCGTACGGACGCGGGGTGGTCGGCCGCCTGTGCCCTGCCGGCGGCTCCGGGGTGTGTGTGCGCCTTGTCGCCCATGATCCTGCCTCCCGTGCACGGTGAGGTCGCTGTGGGCGCGGACCGGCGGAACCCGCGTGCGGTGCGGCTCCGGCGGCGCCCGCGGTAATCCGAGCTTTCCACTCCCGTCACGGTGCGTCCATACGGCGGACGCGGGACGGCCCCCGGGTGGCGCCGCGGGCGGATCCGTGCCCCGGACTCCCGTGCCCCGGCGGGCGGTCCGGGCGGGTGCCCGGCCGCCCGCGCGTGCGCGTGACTACGATGGGCCAGCCGGTGGCCAGCAGGGGCCGCACGGCCACACCGACCGTCGGGAAGGCCATGCTGAACAAGTACGCGCGTGCATTCTTCACGCGTGTCCTCACGCCGTTCGCCGCGTTTCTCATCCGGCGGGGGGTCAGCCCGGACACCGTCACGCTCATCGGCACGGCCGGCGTGGTCGCGGGTGCGCTGGTCTTCTACCCCATGGGTGAGTTCTTCTGGGGCACCGTGGTGATCACGCTGTTCGTGTTCTCCGACCTGGTCGACGGCAACATGGCCCGCCAGCTGGGCCGCTCCAGCCGCTGGGGCGCCTTCCTCGACTCCACCCTCGACCGGGTCGCCGACGGCGCGATCTTCGGCGGCTTCGCCCTGTGGTACGCGGCCGGGGGCGACGACACGGTGCTGTGCGCGGTGTCGATCTTCTGCCTGGCCAGCGGCCAGGTCGTGTCGTACACCAAGGCCCGCGGCGAGTCGATCGGCCTGCCGGTCGCGGTGAACGGACTGGTGGAGCGGGCCGAGCGGCTGGTGATCTCGCTGGTCGCGGCCGGACTCGCGGGCCTGCACGCGTTCGGGGTGCCCGGCATCCAGTACCTGCTGCCGGTCGCCCTGTGGATCGTCGCCGTGGGCAGCCTCGTGACGCTGGTCCAGCGGGTCGTCACCGTGCGCCGGGAGGCCGCGGAGGCGGACGCGGTGGCGGGCGACGCGGCGGCCGCCGACGCGGCGGCCGCCGACGAGGAGGACGGCGGGGACGGCACGGTCGCCGACCGCAGCGGGAGCCGGGGGAGCGAGGCCGCGAAGTGAGCGCCCGGGAACGGCTGACCGACACCCTGTACGGCGCCGGCTGGAGCACCGTCCGGAAACTGCCCGAGCCCGTCGCCGTGCGGCTGGGCCGGAGCATCGCCGACGTGGCGTGGCGACGCCGCGGCACGGGCGTGCTGCGGCTGGAGGGCAACTACGCGCGCGTGGTCCCCGACGCGGGCCCGCAGCGGCTCACCGAGCTGTCCCGCGCGGGCATGCGCTCCTACCTGCGCTACTGGATGGAGTCCTTCCGGCTGCCCGCCTGGAGCGAGGAGCGGATCAGGAACGGGTTCGAGCCCGAGGACCTGCACCACCTCACCGACGGCATGGCGGCCGGCCGGGGCGTCGTCCTGGCGCTGCCCCACCTCGCCAACTGGGACCTCGCGGGCGCCTGGGTGACCACCCGGCTCGGCATCCCGTTCACCACCGTCGCCGAGCGCCTGAAGCCGGAGACGCTGTACGACCGGTTCGTCGCCTACCGCGAGGGCCTCGGCATGGAGGTGCTGCCGCACAGCGGGGGCACCGCCTTCGGCACCCTGGCCCGCCGGCTGCGTGACGGCGGCCTGGTCTGCCTGGTCGCCGACCGGGACCTGTCCGCGTCGGGGGTCGAGGTCGACTTCTTCGGCGAGACCGCGCGGATGCCCGCCGGCCCCGCCCTGCTCGCGCTGCAGACCGGGGCACGGCTGCTGCCGGTGACCCTCTGGTACGACGAGACGCCGGTGATGCGGGGCCGCGTGCACCCGCCCGTCGAGGCCCCCGCGTCAGGTACCCGCGCCGAGAAGGCGTCCTCCATGACGCAGGCGCTGGCCGACGCCTTCGCCACCGGCATCGCCGACCACCCGGAGGACTGGCACATGCTCCAGCGTTTGTGGCTCAAGGACCTCGACCCCGCCCGTGACCCCGCGCGGAAGGCCCGGGAGGACACGCCGTGAGGATCGGCATCGTCTGCCCCTACTCGTGGGACGTCCCGGGCGGCGTCCAGTTCCACATCCGTGACCTGGCCGAGTACTTCGTCCGCCTGGGCCACGAGGTCTCCGTGCTCGCCCCCGCCGACGACGACACCCCGCTCCCGCCGTACGTCGTCTCGGCCGGCCGCGCGGTACCGGTGCCGTACAACGGCTCCGTGGCCCGGCTGAACTTCGGCTTCCTGTCGGCCGCCCGGGTACGGCGCTGGCTGCACGAGGGCGCCTTCGACGTCATCCACATCCACGAGCCCACCTCGCCCTCGCTGGGCCTGCTGACCTGCTGGGCCGCGCAGGGCCCGATCGTCGCCACGTTCCACACCTCCAACCCGCGCTCGCGCGCGATGATCGCGGCGTACGCGATCCTCCAGGCCGCCCTGGAGAAGATCAGCGCGCGGATCGCGGTCAGCGAGTACGCCCGGCGCACCCTCGTCGAGCACCTGGGCGGCGACGCGGTCGTGATCCCCAACGGCGTCGACGTGGACTTCTTCGCCCGCGCCGAGCCGAAGCCCGAGTGGCAGGGCGACACGATCGGCTTCATCGGCCGCATCGACGAGCCCCGCAAGGGCCTGCCGGTCCTGATGCGCGCCCTGCCCGCGATCCTCGCCGCCCGCCCGCAGACCCGGCTGCTGGTCGCCGGGCGCGGCGACGAGGAGGAGGCCGTCGAGAAGCTGCCCGCGGACCTGCGCTCCCGCGTCGAGTTCCTCGGCATGATCAGCGACGAGGACAAGGCCCGCCTGCTGCGCAGCGTCGACCTCTACGTCGCCCCCAACACCGGCGGCGAGAGCTTCGGCATCATCCTCGTCGAGGCGATGTCCGCGGGCGCCCCGGTGCTCGCCTCCGACCTCGACGCCTTCGCCCAGGTCCTCGACCACGGAGCGGCCGGCGAACTGTTCCCCAACGAGGACGCCGACGCGCTCGCCTCGGCGGCCGTACGGCTCCTGGCGGACCCCGAACGCCGCGCCAAGCTCCGCGACCGGGGCAGCAGCCACGTCCGCCGCTTCGACTGGTCCACCGTGGGCGCCGACATCCTCTCCGTCTACGAGACGGTCACCGCCGGCGCGGCAGCCGTGGCCGCCGACGACCGCACCACAGGCCTCTGGTCCCGCTTCGGCCTGGCCCGCGACTGAGCCCTCCCCGACGGCGGTGCCTGCGTCCGGCGCGGGGCTCATTCAGCCCGTCCGGCGTTCGAGGAGGGTGCCTGCGGCCGGGGCGGGGCTCATTCAGCCCGTCCGGCGTTTGAGGACGAGGCCGTTGAGGCCGATGCGGGGGTTCGGGGGCGGCGGCCCCTGAGGCCGGTGCGCGTGGCCGGGGCGGGGCTCGTTCAGCCCGTCCGGCGTTCGAGGAGGGTGCCTGCGGCCGGGGCGGGGCTCATTCAGCCCGTCCGGCGTTTGAGGACGAGGCCGTTGAGGCCGATGCGGGGGTTCGGGGGCGGCAGCCCGTGAGGCCGGTGTCCGTGGCCGGGGCGGGGCTCGTTCAGCCCGTCCGGCGTTTGAGGACGAGGCCGTCCAGGCCGAAGCGGGGCCCCGGGGGCGGCAGCCCCCGCGGACGGCACGCCGAGAGCCGACGGCACGTCACCCGCCCCCGCACCCCCAGCGGAGCGCCCCGGTAGCCTTGCCGCCCGTGACCCCAACCCTCATCTGGATCCTCGTCGCGCTCGTCGTCATCGGCCTCTACCTGAGCTGGACGGCGGGACGCCTGGACCGGCTGCACGCCCGGATCGACGCGGCGCGCGCCGCACTCGACGCCCAGCTGCTCCGCCGCGCCTCCGTGGCGCAGGAGCTGGCGACCTCGGGTGTCCTGGACCCGGCCGCCTCGATGGTGCTGTACGAGGCGGCGCACGCCGCCCGGCAGGCGGTGGAGGAGCAGCGCGAGGTCGCGGAGAGCGAGCTGAGCCAGGCACTGCGCGCCGTGTTCGCGGAGGCGCCGCAGGTGGACGCGGTCCGGGAGGCGCCCGGGGGAGAGGCCGCGACGCTGGAGCTCGCCGAGGCGGTGCGCCGGGTGCCGATGGCCCGCCGCTTCCACAACGACGCGGTGCGGGCGGCCCGGGCGCTGCGCCGGCACCGCAAGGTGCGCTGGTTCCGGCTGGCGGGCCACGCCTCGTTCCCGATGGCCTTCGAGATGGACGACGAACCTCCGGCGGCCCTGATCGAACGGGTGGCGTAGCGCCGCCCCCGCTCGCCAGGCACGCGCACGGCAGGCGCACCGCACCGGCCCGGCGGCCCGCAAAACGATCCACCGGCTTCCCATTGGCCCTTGCTGTGGACTGGTCCGCTCGCGTTTCCTCGGAGCTGCAGAACTCCTCTTCCCCCTCAGTGAGGTCACTCGTGTCCAGCACGCTCTCCGAAAACCAGGCCCCCGAGACCGGCACCGCCCGCGTGAAGCGCGGCATGGCCGAGCAGCTCAAGGGCGGCGTGATCATGGACGTCGTCACGCCGGAGCAGGCGAAGATCGCCGAGGACGCGGGCGCCGTCGCGGTCATGGCCCTGGAGCGGGTCCCGGCCGACATCCGCAAGGACGGCGGCGTGGCCCGCATGTCCGACCCGGACATGATCGAGGGCATCATCGAGGCCGTGTCCATCCCGGTGATGGCCAAGTCCCGCATCGGCCACTTCGTCGAGGCCCAGGTGCTGCAGTCGCTCGGCGTCGACTACATCGACGAGTCCGAGGTGCTCACCCCGGCCGACGAGGTCAACCACTCCGACAAGTGGTCGTTCACCACGCCCTTCGTCTGCGGTGCCACCAACCTGGGCGAGGCCCTGCGCCGCATCGCCGAGGGCGCCGCGATGATCCGCTCCAAGGGCGAGGCCGGCACCGGCAACGTCGTCGAGGCCGTGCGCCACCTGCGCCAGATCAAGAACGAGATCGCCAGGCTGCGCGGCTACGACAACCACGAGCTGTACGCCGCCGCCAAGGAGCTGCGCGCCCCGTACGAGCTGGTCAAGGAGGTCGCCGACCTGGGCAGGCTGCCCGTCGTGCTGTTCTCCGCCGGCGGTGTGGCCACTCCCGCCGACGCCGCCCTGATGCGTCAGCTCGGTGCCGAGGGCGTCTTCGTCGGCTCGGGCATCTTCAAGTCGGGCGACCCGGCCAAGCGGGCCGCGGCGATCGTGAAGGCGACCACCTTCTACGACGACCCGAAGATCATCGCGGACGCGTCCCGCAACCTGGGCGAGGCCATGGTCGGCATCAACTGCGACACCCTCCCCGAGGCCGAGCGCTACGCCAACCGCGGCTGGTAGGCGCCCGGATGCCCGCTTCACCTGTGATCGGCGTCCTGGCCCTCCAGGGCGACGTACGGGAGCACCTGGTGGCCCTGGCCGCGGCCGACGCCGTGGCCAGGCCCGTGCGGCGCCCCGAGGAGCTGGCCGGGGTGGACGGTCTCGTCCTGCCCGGCGGCGAGTCCACCACCATCTCCAAGCTGGCGGTCCTCTTCGGCCTGCTGGAGCCGCTGCGCGCCCGTGTCCGCGAGGGCATGCCCGTCTACGGCACCTGCGCCGGGATGATCCTGCTCGCCGACAAGATCCTGGACCCGCGCTCCGGGCAGGAGACCGTCGGCGGCATCGACATGATCGTGCGCCGCAACGCCTTCGGACGGCAGAACGAGTCCTTCGAGGCGGCCGTCGAGGTGCGGGGCGTGCCGGGCGATCCGGTGCACGGGGTGTTCATCCGCGCCCCGTGGGTCGAGTCCGTGGGTGCCCGCGCGGAGGTGCTCGCCGAGCACGACGGCCACATCGTCGCGGTCCGTCAGGGCAACGCGCTGGCCACGTCGTTCCACCCGGAACTGACCGGCGATCACCGGGTCCACGCGCTGTTCGTGGACATGACACGCGCGTGGCGGCGGGCCGAGTCCTTGTAGGATTCCATGCGTTCGTTGCAGGGATGGGTTACGCGAAGGAGACAGGCAGATGTCCGGCCACTCTAAATGGGCCACGACGAAGCACAAGAAGGCCGTCATCGATGCCAAGCGCGGCAAGCTCTTCGCGAAGCTGATCAAGAACATCGAGGTGGCGTCCCGGATGGGGGGTGCCGACCCCGAGGGCAACCCCACGCTCTACGACGCCATCCAGAAGGCCAAGAAGCAGTCGGTTCCCAACAAGAACATCGACTCCGCGGTCAAGCGGGGCGCGGGCCTGGAGGCCGGCGGCGCCGACTACGAGACGATCATGTACGAGGGCTACGGCCCGAACGGCGTCGCGGTGCTCATCGAGTGCCTCACCGACAACCGCAACCGTGCCGCCTCCGAGGTCCGTGTCGCCATGACCCGCAACGGCGGCTCCATGGCCGACCCGGGCTCCGTGTCGTACCTGTTCAACCGCAAGGGCGTGGTGATCGTCCCCAAGGGTGAGCTGTCCGAGGACGACGTGCTGGGTGCCGTGCTCGACGCGGGCGCCGAGGAGGTCAACGACCTCGGTGAGTCCTTCGAGGTCATCAGCGAGCCGACCGACCTGGTCGCGGTGCGCACCGCCCTCCAGGACGCCGGCATCGACTACGAGTCCGCCGACGCCAACTTCGTCCCGACCATGCAGGTCGAGCTGGACGAGGAGGGCGCGAAGAAGATCTTCAAGCTGATCGACGCGCTCGAGGACAGCGACGACGTGCAGAACGTCTTCGCCAACTTCGACGTCAGCGACGAGATCATGGAGAAGGTCGACGCGTAGCCTCCGCCGGGACGACGCGGTACGGACGCGGCAGGCGGCAGGCGGCAGGCACCACGGGCCGACGGGACGAGACCCCGTCGGCCCGTTGCCTTGCCCGGGGTTGTCGGTGGCAGCGGATAGCCTGCACGGACGGACGACGGCCAGGGAAGGTGGAGCGTGCGCGTACTGGGGGTGGACCCGGGGCTGACCCGGTGCGGCGTCGGGGTGGTCGAGGGAGTCGCCGGACGGCCGCTCACCATGCTCGGCGTCGGGGTCGTGCGGACGCCCGCCGACGCCGACCTGGGCCGGCGCCTGGTCGCCCTCGAAGAGGGCCTGGAGCAGTGGCTGGACGAGCACCGGCCGGAGTTCGTCGCCGTGGAGCGCGTCTTCAGCCAGCACAACGTGCGCACGGTCATGGGCACGGCCCAGGCCAGTGCCGTCGCCCTGCTGTGCGCGGCCCGCCGCGGTCTGCCCGTCGCCCTGCACACCCCCAGTGAGGTCAAGGCCGCCGTCACCGGCTCGGGCCGCGCCGACAAGGCCCAGGTCGGCGCCATGGTGACCCGGCTGCTGCGGCTCGACGCGCCGCCGAAGCCCGCCGACGCCGCCGACGCGCTCGCCCTCGCCATCTGCCACATCTGGCGGGCCCCCGCCCAGAACCGCCTCCAGCAGGCGGTCGCCCGGCACGCCGGGGCGGCGGCG
>NZ_JAAGMD010000534.1 GCF_010548465.1 Streptomyces sp. SID14436
GCGCGGGGGTGCCGCGGGCGGCTCGGCCTCCGGGTCCGCCGGGCGGCCGGGGCGCTCGCCGGGCGTGTTCGCGGACGTGTTGCCGACGGCGGGGTTGCCGACGCCGACGACGTTCACACTGTTGCCGGTGACGTTGACGGGGAGGTCCACGGGCAGCTGCACCCCGTTGCCCGACAGCACGCCCGGGGAGCCCTCGGCGGTGCCGTCGGCGTGCGCCCCCGGCCCGGCGGAGGAGGCCCCCGCCGGGGCTCCCGGGCCGCCCGCGTCCTCGTTGACGCAGGTGTTGCCCGCGGCCGGGTTGAGCAGTCCCACCACGTTCACCGTGTTCCCGCAGACGTTCACCGGGACGTGCACCGGCAGCTGGACGGTGTTGCCGGAGACCAGGCCCGGCGAACCGGCCGCGCTCCCCTCCGCACCGGCACCGGCGTACGCCGGCCCGGCCACGGCCATCGCGCCGGACGCGGCGGCGAGGGCGATCACACCGTTTCGGGTCACCCGTCTCATCGCTTCCCTGCCTTCCAGACGTCGTCGCGGGCACTCGCCCGCACCCGGGAGAACGCGGACGCACCATCGGAGTTGTGGTTCATCCGTAAGTCACTCCCCGTTCACCCGGTCGGGTGCCCCGGGGCTCGAACCCCCGGCAAAGGCGTCGAACGCGCACCGGCCCGGCGGGCCCCCGGCAAGCCCCCGGCGCCCACCCGTCCGGCCGACAGGCGGGGCCCGCGAGGCCCGCTTAGGGTGAGCGGGGGCGCCGGTTCCCGCCGCGGAGCGCTGCTGGAGGCATCCATGCTGACCAAGCTGTCCACGCGACCCCCGGTCCGCAGCTGTGCCGTGACCGGCGCGGTGGGGCTTGCCCTGCTGGGGCTGGGTCTGCCCGCCGCCGGCACCCGCGACGCCGGGGACGACGGCCTGAGCCGCTTCTACGAGCAGCGGATCAGCTGGTCGAAGTGCGAGGGCATGGAGATGCCCTCGGACCTGCAGTGCGGGAAGATCACCGTCCCCGTCGACTACTCCGCCCCCGGCAAGGGCACCCTGGAGCTCGCCCTCGCCCGGATCCGGGGCACCGGCGACCCGCGCGGCTCCGTGGTGCTCAACTTCGGCGGCCCGGGCGGCTCCGGCGTCCTGGGGCTGGCCCACGGCGGCAAGGAGTTCATGGGGCTGACCGACGACTACGACGTGGTCTCCTTCGATCCGCGCGGGGTCGGCCGCTCCGCACCGGTCAGCTGCGGCGCGGAGGCGACGGGGCAGGCGCTGGAGGCGACCGACGGCGAGGACATGTCGGATCCGCGCGAGGCCATGGCGCAGCTGCGCGAGGTGGCCGCCGAGTGCGCCGAGCACTCCGGCCCGGTCCTCCCCCACATCGGCACCGTCGACGTGGCACGCGACCTGGACGTGATGCGCGCGGCCCTCGGCGACAAGAAGCTCAACTACCTGGGCTTCTCCTACGGGACCCGGCTGGGTGCGGTGTACGCGGCGCGGTTCTCCGACAAGGTCGGCCGGTTCGTGCTGGACGGGGTCGACACGCTGACCGAGCCGCTGCCCGAGCAGGGCCTGGCCGCCGCGGCGGGACAGCAGAAGGCGCTGGAGTCCTTCCTCACCTGGTGCACCGACGACATCGCCTGTCCGTTCGGGCAGGACCCGCGTGCGGCGCGCCGGCAGATGCTGGACCTGGTCGAGTCGCTCGACGAGAGCCCGGTGGCGTCGGACTTCGGTTTCGAGTTCACCGGCCAGGACCTCGCCGGGGCGATAGGCCAGGGCCTGTACAGCAGGGAGCTGTGGCCCCTGCTGCAACGGGCCCTGGCGCAGCTGATGGAGGACGGCGACACCCGCGGCGTGGAGGCGTTCGCGACGGGCGGGGTGACGGCCCCGCTGCCGGTGCGCGAGCACGAACCGCTCACCGACGAGGAGGAGATCCCGCTGGACAACCTGCCGGCGGCCCTGATGGCGGTGAACTGCGCGGACGACCCCGACCGCCCGTCCGCGGAGGAGATCACCCGGGACCTCGCCGGACTCCGCGCCCGCTACGAGCGGGCCTCCCCGGTCTTCGGCCCGTACCGGCTCGCCCAGGTGCTGATGTGCTACGGCCGGCCCCGGGGCACCGACTACATCCGCGACGACGTCAAGGACCTCGACACGCCGAAGATGCTGCTGGTGGGCACCCGTGGCGACCCCGCCACGCCGTACCGCTGGACGGTGGAGACGGCCGAGCGGCTGGGTTCGTCGGCGGTGGTGCTGGACAACCGGGCGGAGGGGCACACCGGCTACGGGTCGTCCGAGTGCGTCCGGCGCAAGGTCGACGACTTCCTGCGCTACGGATCCCTGCCGCGGAACGGCAGTTCGTGCGGCTCCGAGGAGGACGCGGCGGACTGAGCCGGGGCGTGCCGCGGACCGGTGGGACGTGTCCGGACTTGTCGTCCCAATGCCGCACCCGGGAATCGGTTCTATGGTGCTGTCATGGAGCACGATCTGAGTCCCACGACCCTTGCCGAGCTTCGCCGTCCGCGCCCCTATCCCGCGGTGTCCGTGCTGACACCGACCCACCGGCGCGACCCCCTCAACACGCAGGACCAGGTCCGGCTGCGCAACATGGTCGCCGAGGCCAAGAAGCTGCTGGAGGCCGACCCGGCCGTCACCCGGGACCGCCGGGTCCAGGTGGTCCAGGAACTCGACCGGGCCCTGGCCGAGGTGGACCTGAGCCACACCGAGGACGGTCTGGTCATCTTCGCCGCCCCGGGGGAGCACCAGGTCTGGTCGCTCGCCCGCTCCGTGCCCGAGCGGGTGGTGCTCTCGGACACCTTCCTGACCCGCAACCTCGTCTCCGCCCACACGGCCGAACAGCCGTTCTGGGTGCTGTCCGTCTCGGCCGACCGGGCCACCCTGTGGAGCGGGGGCGTGGACCGGGTCACCGAGGAGTCCGCGGGCCGCTTCCCGCTGGAGCGCGACGAGCCGAACTTCGACCCGGAGCGGCTCGAACGGGTGGGGGACCAGCCGAGCGCCTTCCGGGACGAGGACACCCGACGGTTCCTGCGCGAGGCCGACGCGGCGGTGGCCGACGTCCTGCGCGAGCGGCCGCGTCCCCTCTACGTCACCGGTGAACCGGCGGCCCTGTCCCTGCTGCACGACGCGGGCACGGTCACCCGGGACGCGGTGCACGTGCCGCACGGCGGACTGGCCCACGGCACGCCCGACGCGGTGTGGCAGGCCCTGCGCCCGGTGCTCGACGAGGAGGCCCGGCGGCGCACCGAGGAGGTGACCCGTGAGCTGGAAGCGGCGCGCGGGCGCAAGGAGTTCGCGGCGGGCGTCGACGAGCTGTGGCGGAGCGCCCGGGAGGGCCGGGTCGGACTGCTGGCCGTGGAGGAGAACCTGCGGCTGACGGTGCGGGACGACGGCGAGCACCTGGTGCTCGCCGAGGAGGGCGACCTGGACGCCCGCGAGGACATCGTGGACGAGATCGTCGAGCAGTGCCTGGAGACGGGCGCGGAGGTCCGCTTCGTCCCGGACGGCACCCTGGGCGACGAGGTGGGCATGGCGGGTGTGCTGAGGTACTGAGACGGGCCGGCGGGGGCGTCCTCGCCGCCGGCTCCGCCATGCGCACACAGGTCCGCGCGTCGAACACCTGAGTGATGGGTGGTGCCGCACCGGACGGCACGTCAACTACCCTTCACCACATCAGAGTTGGATCGCCAGAGGGACACCACGCGGATACCCTGGAGTAACTCCGCGAAGACGCTGACATATGCCGGGGGCACCGCCGTATCGTGTGTTGCCAAATCCCTTACGGGCCGTCGCGGGCTGTGCGACAGTCGTGACGGTCCCTTTCTCCGCCTCTGGCCGAACCGTCCCGCATCGGAGTGCGTCATGCCGTCCCCCCTCTCCGCGGACCGCCCCGCCGCCCAGCCGCCGGGACGCGGCCCCGTCGACACGCTCATCTCCCGGGCCCGGCGTCTCAAGGGCGACGTGGACGCGGTACGGCGGGGCACACCGGCCGACGGGACGGACCCGGAGGACCGCTGGGAGCGCGCCCTGTACGACCTGGCGGCCCATCAGCTCGACGACGTCGGACGGCACTTGTCGCAGCTGCGGGACGGCCCGCCGGGCGCCGCGGACGACCCGGCGTCCCTCGCCCCGCCCGCGCCCCGGCGCGGCTCGCTGCTCAGCCGGGTCGGCAGCGCCGAGTGGAACCTGCTCACCGACGAGGCCACCTGGTCGGCGGAGCTCTACCGCATCCTGGGCCGCGACCCGTCCTCCGCCCCGCTCACCCTCGACGAACTGCCCTCGCTGGTGCACGACGAGGACCGGCCCACCCTGACCGGCATGGTCACCGACTGCCTGATCGACGCCCGGCCCATCGACGGCGAGTTCCGCGTCGTGCACCCGGACGGCGCCGTACGGACCGTGCACATGATGGGCGAACCGGTGCTCGGCAGCGACGGCAGCACCGCCTCGATGTGGGCCGTCCTGCGGGACGTCAGCGAACTGCGGCGCTGTCGCCGGGCGGTGAGCGAGAGCCGCGCCTCCCTGCGCCCCGCGCCACCGGCCGCCGAGGACCGCGTCGCCACCGAACTGCGTGAGGCGGTACGGCCGGTGTGGCGCGGCTCCCTGCGGATCCCGCGCACCGGACCGGGCGGCCTGGAGGTCGCCGCCCTGTCCCTGCCCGCGTCGGCGGCGCCCCGGGTCGGCGGTGACTGGTACGACGCCCTGGAACTTCCCGACGACACGGCGCAGTTGGGCGCCGGCGATCTCACCGGGCACGGGGTCGGGGTGTCCTCGGCCCTGGCGATGCTCCTCGGCGCCGCCCGCGCCCTGGGCACCGCGGGCACCTCCCCGGGGCCCCTGATGGCCTGCCTGAACCGGCTGACCGACGGCACCGTCCACCCGGTCCTCGGCAGCGCCGTCTGCCTGCGCTACCGGCCCGGCACCCGCACCCTGGTGTGGGCGCAGGCCGGACACCCCGCCCCGCTGCTGTTCCGCGACGGGACGGGGCGGATCCTGGACACGCCCGACGGCGTCCTCCTCGGCGCGTCCTCCGGCGCCCGCTACGGGGAGGCGACCGAGACCCTGGAGCCCGGCGACCTGCTGCTCGTGCACACCGACGGGCTGGTTCCCGGGCACGCCCGGGCCGCGGGCGCGCACCGGCTGCTGGCGCTGGCCCCGCGCTTCACCCGCTCCACCACCGCACCGGACTGCGTCCGTACGGTCGCGCACGAGATCGCCGACGAGCGACGCGAGGACGACGGCTGCCTGCTGGTCGCCAGGGTCACCGGCTAGGCGGCACCCCGGGCACCCCTGCGGTCACGGCCGGCGGTGCCCGCCGCGCGGCCACCACCCCCGGGGTCACACCCGCGTGCCCTCGCCCCCCTTCCCGCGCGGCTTCGGCAGCGCGACCTCGATCTCCTCCCGGAGTTCCTCGATCCGCGGGTAGCCCGCGTACTCGGCGGTCAGCCGGTACATCTCGCGCAGCCGGTCCCAGGTGCGGTGGGAGGAGTTCTGCCCCATCGACACCAGGGCGAGACGGGCGAACCGGTCCGCCTGTTCGGGGTCGTCGGCGATGAAGCACGCCGAGGCCATGGAGAGGAAGTCGAAGATCTTCGACCGCTGCTGGGCGTCGACGCGCAGCGCCAGCGCCTTGTCCGCGTAGTGCTGGGCGTGCGTCGCCGCCTGCGGCTCGAACTCCGCGAGCGTGCGGTACGCAAGCGCCTGCATCCCGTACAGATCCGCCTCGTTGAACAGCTGCATCCAGCTCGGCGGCGGCACGTCGCCCTTGTCGGAGACGAACAGGTCCTCGGCCCGCCCCAGGGTGCGGCGCATCGCCTGCCCCTTGCCCATGGACGCCTGCGCCCACGCCTCCACGGTGTGGAACATGGCGCGGGTGCGCGGCAGGACCTCCTCGCCCGAGCCCGACTGGGCCAGCTTCATCAGGTCCATGGCGTCGTCCGGCCGGCCCAGGTGGACCATCTGGCGGGCCGCCCGGGACAGTGCCTCGCCGGCCCGCGGCCGGTCGCCGCCCTCGCGGGCGGCATGGGCGGCGATGACGAAGTACTTCTGGGCCGTGGGTTCCAGGCCCACGTCGTGCGACATCCAGCCCGCGAGGACCGCGAGGTTGGCCGCGACGCCCCACAGGCGGCGCTGGAGATGGGGTGGGTGGCGGTAGGCGAGGATGCCGCCCACCTCGTTGAGCTGGCCCACCACCGCCTTGCGCTGGAGGCCGCCGCCCCGGGCGGCGTCCCAGGCACGGAACACCTCCACGGACCGCTCCAGTTCCTCGATCTCCTGCGAGCCGATGGGGGCGGCCTCGTAACGGTCCGACCCGATGGGGTCGGCGTGCAGGGGACGGTTGGGGCGGGGAGCATCGGCCGTCAGGGCAGGGTCGGAGTGCAGCCAGTCGTGCATGGCGCTGCTGAGTGCGGAGCCCGCGGCGAGCGCGGCGCCCGCGCCCACCAAGCCGCGTCGGTTGAGCATGAGGTCCATTCCCGTGAATTCGGTGAGGACCGCAGCCGTCCGCTCGGGCGCCCACGGCACGCCGTCGGGATGTTCCGCATTCCCGTCGCGCGACCGTTTCCCCGTACGCCCGTGCCGGACCAGACCGAGGTCCTCGATGGTCACGACACGGCCGAGACGCTCGGTGAACAGCGCCGCCAGCACCCGCGGCACGGGATCGCGCGGGATCTCTCCCATGTCGATCCACCGCCGCACCCGGGAGGTGTCGGTCGCCAGCTGGGGGTGGCCCATGGCCGCCGCCTGCCGGTTGACCAGCCTCGCGAGTTCGCCCTTGGACCAGCCGGCCAGGCCGAACAGGTCCGAGAGCCGGGTATTGGGTTGTCCGCTCACGTCAAGCCCCCAGGTTCTCGGCTGAGTTGACAGTAGCCCCGGGAGAGTTGCCGGGCGACTATTCGCCAGGGTTCGCCAGGGTGCGCCAGATGGTGTGCCAGGGGGCATCGGGTGTCGAGTAGGAATGCGCCACCACGACCCGGCAGCCGCGGGGACACTCCCCAGGGTGCGCCGGGCTCCGGGCCGGGTGGTGCGATGTCGTCGCAGGCACACGAAGGGATCTGTTTCGCCCATGTACGCAGCATCGTCCTCCGTGTCCGCCCCGCCCCGGCCGCGTCCGCGTCCTTCGGACAGCGGCCCCTACCTCGCCCCCGCGCGCCCGGCGGCCCCCGCCCTGGGCGCACCCAGGGCACGGCGCGCCGCGGGACCGGGCACCCAGCCGCTCAGCGGCCGGCTCGACCTCTCCGGCCCGCAGGGCGCGCAGCTGCGCACGGCGATCGCCTCGGTGCACCGCATCTGCCCCGAGTTCGCGCCGGTGCAGGTGCTGCGGCGGACCGGCCGGTCCGTCCTCCTGGTCGGCACGACCGGCCGGAGCACGGCCGTCGCCAAGTGTTTATTGGACCACTCCCCCGCCTGGTCCGAGCGGATCCGCCACGAAATAGCGGCCTACCGCTCGTTCGTCCGGCACCGCCCGCCTGTGCGGGCGCCCCGGCTGATCGCGGCGGACCCGGACAACTGCACGCTGGTGATCGAGCGGATGCCCGGCCGGGCGGCCGCGCTCCAGCGGCACCCGGTGGAGGCGCCGCCGCGGGCGGACATCAGGGCGGCTCTCGGCGCGGTCTGCCGGCTCAACGCCTGGCGGCCGCCGGCGGGCACGTTCGACGCGCCGCTGGACTACGCGGCCCGCATCGCCCGCTACCACGAACTGGGCCTGCTCACCGACCGGGACCTGGGCGACCTGCAGAAGCTGCTGCACGGCATCGCGCACGCGGCCGGGCGGCAGGGCATGGGCCAGTTCTGCCACGGCGACGCGCTGCTGTCGAACATCCTGATGTCCCCGGCGGGCCCCGTGCTGGTCGACTGGGAGCACGCGGGGTGGTATCTGCCGGGCTACGACCTGGCGACCCTGTGGGCGGTCCTCGGGGACGCCCCGGTGGCGCGGCGGCAGATCAGCCAGATCGCGCAGGCGGCCGGTCCGGCCTCCCGCGACGCGTTCCTGGTGAACCTGATGCTGGTGCTGACCCGGGAGATCCGGACCTACGAGACGGCCGTGCAGCGTTCGATGCACGAGGCGGCTCCGACGGCCGCGGCGGCCCATCCGGGTGCCGTGCCGTCCGGTGAGGAGCAGCGGCTGCTGCTGCGGCGGCTGCACGACGACTGCCAGCTGGCCCGCCGGGCCGTGCGCGCGGCGGTCGGCACGCGCTGACGCGGCGCAGAAGGTCCGCGGTCCGTCCGGATGGGGACGGACCGCGGACCTTCGTGCGTCCGGCGTCGGAGGCGAGGGGGCGGCCCCGGCCGCTCAGCCCTGCTGGAACAGCTCCGCGGGCAGGGGCTTGAGGAGGGCGTACAGGTCGTCGGTGATGGGGCGGTCCCAGGCGGCGATGGTGACCAGCACGTTGTCGCTGCGGTCGAACTGCACGCAGGAGATCCGGCTCTCGGACAGCTTCACGCGGCGCACGATCAGCAGGTTGTCGCCCTGCATCACCGGCACGTCCTCGGTGCCGACGACGGTGATGTCCTCGTCGTTGTCCAGGGCCAGCAGCAGCTGTCCGACCTCGAAGGGGATCTCGTCCTCGGGGATGTCCCGGGCGGGCGAACCCTCCGGCAGATTTCCGATGATCATGGCGGGGCCACGGCCGCCGAACAGGTCGTACCGCAGGAAGACGCCCTGGCAACTGCCGTCGGGGGCGGGCAGCAGGCCGGCGCCCAGGTTGCCGGGCCAGTCACCCGGGTCCATGGCCAGTACGTCGAAGTCGGGCCCGGCGGGCGTGGCGCTGCGGCGGCGGAGGAACGACATGCCGCCATGGTACGTGCCCGGGCCGCGGGACGGTTCGTCGGCCGCCGCCGGGCGGACGGGTCGAACGGACGTGCGGGTGACGGGCGGGACGGCCGCCCGGGGCCCGGCCCGGCTACTCCTCGGCGGGGGCCGGCGGGACGACCGCGACGGGGCTCACGGCGTGCAGCAGCACCGCCTGGGTGACGGATCCCATCATGCGGGCGGGCGCCAGCAGCCGCCGCCGGTGGCGTCCCACGACGACCAGGCCGGCTCCCCGCGAGGCGTCCACCAGGTGGCCCGCGGCGTCACCGGGCAGGGTGAGGATCTCGACGGCCACGTCGGGGTGCCGTTCGCGGTGAGGGGCGAGGAACCCCTCGGCGAGGACGCGGTTCTCGTGCTCGACGGCGCCCTGGTCGATCTCCGGCGGGGGCATCTCACCCGGCAGCATCCAGGTCTGCAGGGGCCACGGGTAGGCGGTGACGACCGACAGCCGGGCATCGCGCAGGGCCGCCTCGGTGAAGGCGAAGCCGAGCGTGGCCTCGTCCGGACTGTCCACGTTGAGCCCGACCACGACCCGGGGGCCGGGCGCGGCCGGTGCCTCGTCGCCGTCCTGCTCGCGGGGGCGGGGCACCACGACGACCGGGCACTCCGCATCGCGGGCGGCGGCCAGGGAGTTGGAGCCGAGGAGCAGGCTGGCGAAGCCGCCGCGGCCCCGCGATCCGAGCACCAGCAGCCCCGCGGTGGCGCCGAGTTCCGACACGACGGCGCCGGGGGCGCCGTCGAGGGCGGTGTACTCGACGGCGGGCGGACCGGCACGGTCCTTCAGGTGGCCGCGGACCTGTTCCAGCACGGCGTCGTCGTCGGGGTCGGGCGGCGCGGCGGCCAGGGCCTCGGCCTGGGGCCAGGGGGCGTACTGCCGGACGTGCACGACCCGCAGCGCGGCTCCGCGCCGGCGTGCGGCGTCCAGGGCCCAGTCCAGGGCGCGCAGGCTGTCCTGCGAGCCGTCGACGGCCGCCACGACCGGCTGGATGCTCATGGATGTCTCGCCTCCGGGATACGACGTACGGGGTCCCCCGGGTCAGCCTGGCTCAGGCGCGGCCCGGGCGCGGTCTTCCTTGTCGCGTGTCCGGAAAAACGACGGGAACACCCGCCGGCGGGCGGACCTCCCGCCGGGTGCGGCCCGGCGGCCGGGTGCGGGCGCCGGGGGCCCGGGTCACGTCAGGTCGAACTCCCCCTCCCGGGCACCCGACACGAACGCGCCCCACTCCGCCGGGGTGAAGATCAGGGAGGGGCTCTCCGGGCGGCCGCTGTTGCGCATCGCGATGAAGCCCTCCACGAAGGCGATCTGGACATCGCCCAGGCCGCGGCTGCTGGACTGCCACTGTGCGTTGCTGAGGTCCAGGTCCGGCTTGTCCCAGCCCGTGAGCGGGCGTTGTTGGGTGGTGCTCTCGGCCACGTCCGTGCTCCTCCCGACGTCGTCGTCCGCGGCCAGCCTAGCGAGCGGTCCGGGCGCTCGACAGGCCACGAGAGGAGTACCTTCGCGCGCGGGTGTTCACCCAGGGGTCAGGTGGCGGGGGGCGCGCTGCCCACCAGCCACATGGAGACGAACCGGGAGCCGCCGCCGTAGGCGTGCCCGCCGCGCCCCCGCCGGGCGGACGGTCGACGACGGCACCGGACGGCCCGCCGGAGTCGTCGGCCTCACGGACGCCGAGGCGTCCGGCTCGCCCGGCCGCGGCTTCCCCGCGCGCTCCGGAGACGACCGGTTCATCATCTACACCGGCGGCACGACCGGTATGCCCAAGGGGGTGGTGTGGCGCCGGGAGGACCTGGTCTTCGCCGGTCTCTGCGGCGGCGCGCCGAGACCGGCGAACCGGTGACCCGGCCCGAGGAACTGGCCGAACGGGTCGCGGCGGGCGGCCCGGGCATCCTTCTTCCCCACGGCACCGCTGCTGCACGGCACCTCCACCCCGACCGCGTTCATCGGGTTCCACTTCGGGCAGCGCGTGGTCACGCACCGCGGGTACGTGCCCGAGGAGGTGCTGCGCACCATCGAGAAGGAGAGGGTCAGCAGCGTCTCCCTGGTCGGCGACGCCATGCTGCGCCCACGGGCCGACGCGCCGGCCGGACCGCGCTGAGCATGGGTGCAGGCCGCATTGAACGCGGCGCGGGGTGCGGACGTACTGGCTGGGAGCAGGCCCGTGAAGGGTCCTGTTCGCCATGCCGTCGCAGTACCCGTACGGAAGGACCTCCGGGTGTCGCTCTTCACTCGCCCGCGCAGGCAGTCGGACGCTCCCGGGAGCGGGGCGGACCCGGACGACACCCCCGGGACGACGCCCGCACCCGGGGAGCCCCGGGACGACCACGACGACCACGACGGCGACGGGGCGGAGGCGGCGGAGCCCGCCGGGGGTGCCGGGGGCGCCGGGGACACCGCGGAGGCCGCGGAGGCCGCGGAGGCCGCGGAGGCTGCGGACGGCACAGGCCCCGGGGAGGAGCCCCTGGCCGGG
>NZ_JAAGMD010000558.1 GCF_010548465.1 Streptomyces sp. SID14436
GCCGGGGCGGGCACCCGGCGGCCGTGGTGGTCGCCGTGGCCCCCGGCACCCCGGCGGGCGCGGTCCCGGAGGTCGGCGCCCCCGAGCAGGAGGTCGTGGACATCCCCCTCGACGGCACCCCCGCCCCCGCCCGGGGCGCCTACGGCACGGCGGCGGCCGCCCCGGCGCCCGGAGCGCTGTGAGCCGGGGGCGGACGTCCGCCGCCCGTGGCCCCGGCCCGCCCGGGGTCACGGGCGTACCGATAGCGTGATCGGCACCCGCGCTGTCCGGCGGTGTACCGGGCGCGGGTGGATTCCAATCACATCGATCAGGGGGCAAGTGTGGCTGTGCACCGGGGAGTTGCCGGTATCGCGGGAGTCGGGTTCCTCCTCATGGCGGTCGCGGGCTGCGGCTCGGACAGCACGGGAGGAGAGCCCGCGGCCGACAAGGGGACACCGCGGCAGGAATCGGCGAAGGCCGACCCGGTGGCCCTCACGACCGAAGCCCGGGACGTCGTCCTCACCGATGACGACGACAACGAGCATCGGCTCCGGATCACCCCGAAGAGCCTCCTGCGCGGGTCGGAGTCCGATCTCTCCGGGGTCCGCCTCGGCGACGACCTCAAGGGCGGGCGGCCGTACTACCTCACGGTCTCCGTCACCAACACGGGCGAGGCGGATCTGACCTCCCCCGACCTGGCGGGCCATCTCTCGGTGGCCGGCGTGGACGGCTGGCCCGGCAAACGTCTGACGGTCTTCGGCGGCGGTCGTTCGGCGCTCTCGGACCACTGCCCGAAGGGGAACCCGGAGACCCTCGCCGCCGGCGCCACGGCGGAGGTCTGCACGCCGGTCATGCTGGCGAAGGGCCTGGAGCCCGGGGCCGTCGCCTATCAGGACGACTCGGGCACGGCCCTCTGGGAAGCGGGCGACGGGAAGGGCCACTCCGACGGCGTGGCGGAGCTGGGCGAGCCGAAGGAGGCCGACGTCGAGGACTCCGACGGCGAGAAGGTACGGGTCGAGGCGGTCGCGAAGAGCGTGCGCAAGGGCAGCCTCGACCACCTGAGCCGGTACACCCTCAAGACCGGCGACCGGAAGCTCGTCCCGTACTACGTCACGATCGAGTACCGCAACAAGGGCGAGCACGACCTCTACCCGGGCATGCAGGACGATGTGCTCCTGCAGACCGTCGCCGGGCAGCAGATCAGGAAGCTGACCCTGATCGACATCGGCGGCCCCGGGGTGAAGCAGTGCCCGAGCCGGCTTCCGGACGGCATGGTCGGGCCGGGCGCCAAGGTCACCCAGTGCTCGATCCACCTCGTGCCCGAGGGCGACAGCCCGGCTGCTGCCTTCTGGATGACCGACGGGGCGGAGGCGGGCCACCTCGCCTGGCGCGCCTCCGGCGACAAGGGCGGCGACAAGAGCTGAGGGCGGGCGGTGCCGGGTCGGCCCCGGATCCGGCCCCTGGGCCGTGTCTTTCGGATCACTCCGACTCGGATCGACGGCGCCTTGACAGTTGCCGGTGAGCGGGGCTTGGTGCGTGCGGCTGCAAGGCGGAGGAGGGCGCCGATGCGGAGCATCGGCAACCGACGACAACGCGGCTGGGGGTGCCCCCTCCGGGGGAGTGCGTGCCAAGCCCCGCGGAGATCCGAAAGACACGGCCTAGTCGAACCGGTACGCCTCCACCTCGGCCAGGTACCGCGCCCGGCGTTCCTCGTCGTCGTCGAGGAAGGCGGCGAGGAAGGAGTTGCGGGCCAGTTCGCGCAGGCGTTCCGGGCCCAGGCCCAGGGTCTCGCGCACCGCGTCGAAGGTGTCGCCGGCGTAGCCGCCGAAGTAGGCCGGGTCGTCGGAGTTCAGCGTGCACATCAGGCCGGCGTCCAGCATCGCGGGCAGCGGGTGGTCGGCGAGCGTGTCGACCACCCGCAGGCGGACGTTGGACAGCGGGCACACGGTCAGCGGAATCCGCTCGCGCACCAGCCGCCGCACCAGCGCCGGGTCCTCCACGCAGCGCAGCCCGTGGTCGACGCGTTCGACGCCGAGCACGTCCAGGGCCTCGGTGATGTACTCCGGCGGCCCCTCCTCCCCGGCGTGGGCGACCCGGCGCAGCCCCAGCGCGGCGGCGGCCTCGTACACCTCGCGGAACTTCGACGGCGGGTGGCCGGCCTCGGCCGAGTCGAGGCCGACGCCGGTGATGCGGTCCAGGTGGGGGCGGGCGGCCTCCAGGGTCGCCAGGGCGGAGGCGGCGGACTCGTCGCGCAGGAAGCACATGATCAGGCGGGTGGAGACGCCGTGCCGCTGCTCGCTGCGGCCCAGCGCCCGCCAGAGCCCGTCGACCACCGTGTCCATGGCGACCCCGCGCGCCAGGTGCGCCTGCGGGTCGAAGAAGATCTCCGCGTGCCGCACGCCCTGCGCGGCGGCGCGGGCGAGGTAGGCGTCGGCGAGGTCCTCGAAGTCCCGCTCCGTGCGCAGCACCGCCATCAGCTCGTAGTACAGGTCGAGGAAGGACTGAAGGTCCTGGAACCGGTACGCGTCGCGCAGCGCCTCGGTGCCGGCGAAGGGCAGGGTGAGGCCGTTGCGGGCGGCGAGGCCGAAGGCCAGCTCGGGTTCGAGCGTGCCTTCGATGTGCAGGTGCAGTTCGGCTTTCGGTACGGGCATCGGAGCATCGTACGGCCGGGTGCCCGCGGGCCCCGTCAGCGGCGCTTGGGGAGCGGCACTCGCAGCAGGTCGTGGGCCACGGTCAGTTCGCCGTCGAAGCCGGCGGCCCGGGCCTGCCGTTCGAAGGCGCCGGGCTCGGAGTAGCGCTGGCTGAAGTGGGTGAGGACGAGGTGGTGCACGCCCGCGTCCCGGGCGGCCCGGGCGGCCTGACCGGCCGTCAGGTGGCCGTGGTCGGCGGCGAGGTCCTCGTCCTCGTCGAGGAAGGTCGACTCGATGACGAGCAGGTCGCAGCCCTCGGCGAGCGCGTGCACCCCGTCGCACAGCCGGGTGTCCATGACGAACGCGAACGACTGGCCGCGCCGTGGCTCGCTGACGTCCTCCAGCCGGACGCCGTCGAGGACGCCGTCCCGCTGGAGGCCGCCGATGTCCGGGCCCGTGATGCCGTGTGCGGCGAGCCGGTCCGGGAGCATGCGGCGCCCGTCGGGCTCGGTGAGCCGGTAGCCGTAGGACTCCACGGGGTGGGAGAGGCGGCGCGCCTCGAGGGTGTAGCCGGGGGTGCGGGCGACCGGGCCGTCGGTGTCCACCGGCGCCTCGGTGAGGGCGACGGTCTCGCGGTAGGCCGTGGCGTAGCGCAGCCGGTCGAAGAAGCGCTGCCCGGAGCGCGGGTAGTGGGCGGTGATCTCGTGCGGGACCCGGTCGAGGTTGATCCGCTGGATGACCCCGGCGAGGCCGAGGGAGTGATCGCCGTGGAAGTGCGTGACGCAGATCCGGTTCAGGTCGTGCGCGGCGACCCCGGCGCGCAGCATCTGCCGCTGCGTGCCCTCGCCGGGGTCGAACAGGATGCCCTCGCCGTCCCAGCGCAGCAGGTAGCCGTTGTGGTTGCGGTGCCGGGTGGGAACCTGGCTGGCGGTGCCGAGCACGACCAGTTCGCGTACGGACATGTGACGGTCCGGACTATCCGGGGGGCCACTCGAGGCCGCGGCCGCCCAGCACGTGGGCGTGCGCGTGCCAGACGGTCTGGCCGGCGCCGCTGCCCGTGTTGAACACGATGCGGTAGCTCTCCAGTTGCTCCTGGCCGGCGACGGCCTGCGTCTCGCGCAGCACGTCCGCGGCGACGTCGGGTGCCGCCGCGGCCAGGGCCGCCGCGTCCTGGTGGTGCGCCTTGGGGATCACCAGGACGTGGGTGGGCGCCTGGGGGTTGATGTCCCGGAACGCGACGGTCGTGTCCGTCTCGCGGACGATCGTCGCCGGGATCTGTCCTGCGACGATCTTGCAGAACAGGCAGTCGTCCTGCGGCTCGCCTGCCATGGGTGTGCCTCCTCGGCCCCGGTTGATCGCTTACCGGGGCATCGTAGCCGTCGCCGTGGTCGCCGGTGTCCGCGTCAGGGCAGTGCCGGGGGCTGCTTCGCCGGGTTGTCGTCCAGGGCGGCCAGCGCGATCCGGACGGCCTCGTCGAGCTGCGGGTCGCGGCCCGCCGCGTGGTCCTGCGGGCGCTGCACCACCTCGACGTCGGGGTCGACGCCGTGGTTCTCCACGCCCCAGCCGTACCCCTCCAGCCAGAAGGCGTACTTGGGCTGGGTGACGAGGGTGCCGTCGACCAGGCGGTAGCGGCTGTCGATGCCGATGACGCCGCCCCAGGTGCGGGTGCCGACCACCGGGCCGATGCCGAGGGCCTTGACCGCCGCGTTGACGATGTCCCCGTCGGAGCCGGAGAACTCGTTGGCGACGGCGACCACGGGGCCGCGCGGCGCGTCCCGCGGGTAGGACTCGGGCCGTATGCCGCGGGGCACGTTCCAGCCGACGATCCGCCGGGCCAGCTTCTCCACCACCAGCTGGGAGGTGTGTCCGCCGCGGTTCTCCCGCACGTCGACGACCAGACCCTCGCGGGTCACCTCGACGCGCAGGTCGCGGTGGATCTGCGCCCAGCCGGGGGCCTGCATGTCGGGGACGTGGATGTAGCCGAGGCGGCCGCCGGACGTCTCGTGCACGTACGCCCGCCGGTCGGTGACCCAGGCGTGGTAGCGCAGCGGCTCCTCGTCGGCGACGGGGACGACGACCGCGTGGCGCGGCTCGCCGCCGCCGGCCGGGGAGACCGTCAGCTCGACCGGCCGGCCGGCCGTGCCGACGAGCAGCGGGGCGGGTCCGGTGACGGGGTCGACGGGCTGTCCGGCGACGGCGACGATCGCGTCGCCGGGGCGGACGGCCACGCCGGGCGCGGCGAGCGGGGAGCGGGCGTCCGGGTCGGAGGTCTCCGAGGGGAGGATGCGGTCGACCCGCCAGCTGCCGTCCTCGTGGCGGGAGATGTCCGCGCCGAGCAGGCCCTGCCGGGCGCCGTCGCCGTATCCGCCGCGGGGCGTGACGTAGGCGTGCGAGGTGCCGAGTTCGCCCTGCACCTCCCAGAGGAGGTCGACGAGGTCGTCGTGGGTGGCGAGGCGGTCCAGGACGGGGCGGTAGCGGTCGAGGACGGCGGTCCAGTCGACGCCGTTGAGCTCCGGGTGCCAGAAGTGGTCCCGCATGATGCGGCCCGCCTCGTCGAACATCTGCCGCCACTCGGCGGCCGGGTCGACGAACTGGCGGACCCGGCCGAGGTCGACGGTGATGTTGCCGTCGCTGTCGTCGTCGCCGGGCGCGCGCCGGTCGCTGGGCACCACCTTGAGCCGTCCGTCGGTCCACAGCAGCACCCGCTTGCCGTCGCCGCTCACCTCGAAGTGGTCGGCGTCCACGGCGAGGTGCTCGACCCGGTGCTGGGCGAGGTCGTAGCGCTCCAGCTCCGTCTTCGGGTCGGGGTCGTCGGGGGTGGCCCGGGAGGCACCGAGCACCCCGCGCACCGGGTGCCGCAGCCACAGCACGCCGTCCTTGGCGGCCCGCAGGTTGGAGTAGCGGGCGGCCTCGACGGGGAACGGCACGATCCGGTCGGCGAGCCCGTCGAGGTCGATCCGGGTGGTCGGGGTGCCCTCGCTGTCGGGGGTCTCCTCCCGGTCCGGCGTCTCGAAGGGCCGGCCGTGGCGCTGCGGGCCGAACGGCGACGGGGTGGTCGCGGCCAGCGTGATCAGGTGCGGCCGGGCGCCCTCGACGAACGCCAGGTCGAAGACGTGCTCGTCGTAGACCGGGTCGAAGGAGCGGGTGGACAGGAACGCCAGGTGCTTGCCGTCGAGGGTGAAGGCGGGCGCGTAGTCCTGGAAGCGCAGCGGGGTGGCCTCGGTGACCGACAGGTCGGTGGTGTTGGCGAGGCGGAGCTGGCTGAGCGGGCGCGGGCCGGGGTGGGACCAGGCGAGCCAGGCGGAGTCGGGCGAGAACACCAGGCCGGAGACGTCGCCGTCGGCGCTGCGGTCGACCTCGCGGACCTCGCCGGTCTCCCGCTCGACGAGGAGCAGGCGGCCGTCGTGGGAGGCGACGGCGGCCCGGCTGCCGTCGGGCGCCATGGCCAGTTCCAGGACGCGGCCGAGCCGGCCGGCGGCGATCCGGCGGGGGGTGGCGCCCGGGGCGAGCCCGGTGGCGGGCGCGAACTCCAGGGCGTCGTCGCCCTCGGCGTCGGTCACCCACACCACCCATTCCTCGCCGTCCGCGCGGAAGGTGCGCGGACGGCGAGCCCGGACGCCCGGCGTCGCGGCCAGGGCGCGGGCGGGTCCGGAGCGGTGGGTGACCCAGTGGATGCTGCCGCGGACGCTGACGGCGCTGCCGCGCGCGGTGTGGTCGGGGGACGCGGCGCCGAACCAGCGTCCGGCGTTCAGCGGGAAGGGCTGGAGGTCGACGCGCTGGCCGCCGAGCCGGATGTCGAGGCGGCGCGGCTCGGCGCCGTCCAGGTCGTCCAGCGTCCACAGCTCACCGGCGGCGGAGTACACGACGCGGCGGCCGTCGGTGGCGGCGTGGCGGGCGTAGAAGCCCCCGAGGGGCGTGTGGCGGCGCAGGTCGGAGCCGTCGGCGAGGGAGGAGTACAGCGCGCCGGTGCCCTCGTGGTCGGAGAGGAACGCCAGCCGGTCACCGACCCACAGCGGGTACTCGATGTTGCCGTCGAGGTCCTCGTGGAGGCGGTCGAAGTCGCCGTCGCCCTCGCGGTCGATCCACAGCTTGCCCGCGGTGCCGCCCCGGTAGCGCTTCCACCAGGCGGCCTCGCGGCCCATCTGCGCGGACAGCAGCACGGTGGCCGGTCCCGGGGCGACGTCGCCGACGGGCCCGTACGGCAGGGTGGTGGCGGGTCCGCCGTCGAGCGGGACCGCGTGCGCCCAGGTGCGGCGCAGGCTGGCCTGCCCGTGGGTGCTGGTGGCCAGCACCCGCCCGTCCGGGGTCCAGCCGCGCACCTGCGTCTTGTGGCTCCCCCAGTACGTCAGGCGCCGGGCGGGGCCGCCGTCGACGGGGGCGACGTGCACCTCGGGCGCGCCGTCGCGGGTGGAGGCCCAGGCGACCCAGGTGCCGTCGGGCGAGATGCGCGGATGGGCCACCGGCACGTTGTCGGCGCTCACCCGCCAGGCCCGGCCACCGCCGTCGTGCGGGGCGAGCCACACGTCGTCCTCGGCGGTGAAGGCGACCAACTCGCCGTGCGGATGCGGGAAGCGGAGATACGCGGCGGATGCGACCGGAGCAGGCTGTGTCACCCGATCACCCTATGCACGCGACGGCGGCCCCGGCCAGGGGTTTCGATCACTTGCCCTCGACGGGACGGCACGACGGGTACTGCTCGCACCAGACGGTGGTGGTGACGGTCACGGTGACGGTGGGACGGGCGCCGTCCCCGCCGGGCTGCCCCACGGGCGAGGGACTGGCGGCGTCGCAGTCACCGAGTCCGTCGACCCGGAACCGCTGTCTGCCGTCGACCTTCGCGGTGATGTTCCCGCGCACGCAGGCGCCGTTGACGGCGTGGGTGACCCTGCCGGTGACGGTGATGTCCTTGCCGTCGTCGGTCTCGCCCTCGCAGTCGACGGTGGCGACGGTCCGCTCGCGCGGGGAGGACGAGGCGCCGCCGCCGTCCTCGTTCCCGAAGGACGCGGTGCAGTTCAGCCACCGGACGCCGGCCTTGCGCCGTTCCAGTTCCTCGGTCACGGTCTCGTCCGTGGTGTACGCCACGGCGGCGGAACTCAGCCCGCCCGGCTCGCACGCCACGAGGCCGCCCACGGCGAGCACGGCTCCCCCCGCCATGAACACCGGCCGCAGCCAACTCCTCACCAGCACCCGCATGGACGGCAGACTGCCACCGTCCAAGGCGTGACGGTAGAGCGCATTCGGCCCGATACGAGCCCCCTGTCGCGGGTCCTGCGGATCCGGAGGGTACGGCGGCTACGGCGGCCGCCGGCCGTTCGCGGTCCGGCGGGTGCGGGGGCGGGCTGCGGGCCGGGGCGGAACCGGAACCCTCCGGTGCCGGGCGGAGGCGGCGCGTTGCGCGAGCCGAACCCTCCTGAGCCGGGCGCAGGGCGGCGCGATCCCCGTGCCCGAACCCTCCGGTGCCGGGCGGAGACGGCGCGTTGCGCGAGCCGAACCCTCCTGAGCCGGGCGCAGGGCGGCGCGATCCCCGTGCCCGAACCCTCCCGTGCCGGGCGGAGGTGGCACGCTCAGCGAAACCGAACCTTCCCGGCGTCGGGCGCAGCGCGACGCGACCCGCGAGCCGAACCCCCGTACGTGGCGCAGGGCGACGCGATACGCAGACCGAACCCCCGGTACGTGGCGCAGGGCGACGCGACCCGCAGACCGAACCCCCGGTACGTGGCGCAGGGCGGCGCGATCCCGGGGCGGAACCGTTGGGCAGCCGGGCGCGGGGGCCGGACCCGGCGACCGCGACCCGCCCGGCAGGGCCCCGTCAGCCCCAGCGGCCGGTGCGGCCGAGCAGGAGGGCCGCCGCGGCCGTGCCGGCCGTCGACGTGCGCAGCACGCTCCGTCCGAGCCGGCACACCCGCGCGCCGGCCCCGGCGAACAGCTCCAACTCCTCGGGGGACACGCCGCCTTCGGGGCCGACCACCAGCACGATGTGCCCGGCGGCGGGAAGCGGGGCGGTCGCCAGCGGCTCGGTGCCGCTCTCGTGCAGCACCGCCGCGAAGTCCGCCCCTTCGAGGAGCGCCGCGACCTGCTTGCTCGTGGCCGCGTCCGCGACCTCGGGGAAGCGCACCCGGCGGGACTGCTTGCCCGCCTCCCGCGCGGTGGCGCGCCACTTGCCGAGGGACTTCAGCCCGCGCTCGCCCTTCCACTGGGTGATGCAGCGCGAGGCCGCCCACGGCACGATCGCGTCGACGCCGACCTCGGTCATCGTCTCCACGGCCAGCTCGCCCCGGTCGCCCTTCGGCAGTGCCTGGACGACGGTGAGGCGCGGCGACTCGGGCTCCTCGGTGACGACGTCGCCGAGCCGCACGAGCAGCCGGTCCTTGCCCTCGGTCCCGTCCACCTCGCCCTCGGCCCAGCGGCCCGCGCCGTCGGTGAGGACGACGCTCTCACCGGCCCGCAGGCGCTTCACGGAGACGGCGTGCCGTCCCTCCGGCCCGTCCAGCACGTACCGGCCCGCCGGGTCGGTGCCGAAGCCGTCGACGACGAACACCGGCGCGGTCATCGGGCACCCCCGTCCGACAACGCTGTCCGGGCGGCGGCGAGTTCGGCGGCCAGCACCTCCACCAGCCGGCCGGCGGGCAGGTCCCGCGCCAGCCGGTGGCCCTGGCCCGCCCACAGCGCCAGGCCCTGCGGGTCACCGGCCTTGGCCGCCGCCTTGCGCAGGGGCGCGGTGAGGTGGTGGACGTCGGGGTAGGCGGCGGGCGCGTAGGGGCCGTGCTCCCGCAGGAAGCGGTTGACCAGGGCGCGCGCCGGGCGGCCGGAGAAGGCGCGGGTCAGCTCGGTGCGGACGTACAGGGGGTCGGTCAGGGCCCGCTTGTGCAGCTCGTGCGCGCCGGACTCGTGGGTGGCGACGAAGGCCGTGCCGAGCTGGACGGCGTCCGCCCCGGCGGCGAGCGCCGCGGCGATCTGGCTGCCGCGCATGATGCCGCCGGCGGCGACGACGGGGATCGAGACGGTCTCGCGGACCTGGGCGACGAGGGACAGCAGTCCGATGCCGGAGCCGTCGGCCTCCGGGGCGTCGCGGTGGGTGCCCTGGTGGCCGCCCGCCTCGACGCCCTGCGCGATCACCGCGTCGGCGCCCGCCCGTTCCACGGCCCGGGCCTCCGCGGGGGTGGTGGCGGTGGCCAGCGTGACGGTGCCGGCCCTGCGGAGCGCTTCGAGGACCTCGGGGGCCGGCACGCCGAAGTGGAACGACACCACCGGCACCGGGTTGTCGAGCAGCACCGCCAGCTTGGCGTCGTAGCCGTCGTCACGGCCGCTGTCGGGATCGCCGAGCTCGGTCTCGTACCAGGACGCCTCGCCGGCCAGCTGGTGGGCGTAGACGTCGACGGCGGCGGGGTCGGCCGTCTCGGGCTGCGGCATGAACAGGTTGATGCCGAAGGGGAGGCCGGTCAGCCCGCGCAGCTGCTTGATCTCCTGGTACATGCCGTCCGCGGTCTTGTAGCCGGCTGCCAGGAACCCGAGCCCGCCGGCCTCGGACACGGCGGCGGCGAGACGCGGCACGGCGACCCCTCCCGCCATGGGGGCCTGCACGATCGGGTGCGGGAGGAGATCGGTCAGCGCGGAGGACATGACGGCATGTTGTCACGTCCCCGGGACGAGTCCGAATTGGACCGTCCCCCTGGCACATTCCGTGCGCCGGAAGGCCGGGGGGAGGGGCGCCGGGGCCGGTCAGCGGCCGTTGAACGCGTCCTTCAGCCGCGAGAACAGCCCCTGCTGGCCGGGCTGGAACTGCCCCTGGGGCCGCTCCTCGCCCCGCAGCTTGGCCAGTTCCCGCAGCAGGCGCTCCTGCTCCGGGTCCAGCTTGGACGGGGTCTGCACCTCGACGTGCACGACGAGGTCGCCCCGGCCGCCGCCGCGCAGGTGCGTGACGCCCCGGCCGTGCAGCGGGATCGACTGGCCGGACTGGGTGCCGGGCCGGATGTCGACCTCCTCCATGCCGTCCAGCGTCTCCAGCGGCACCTTGGTGCCGAGGGCCGCCGCCGTCATGGGGATGGTCACCGTGCAGTGCAGGTCGTCGCCGCGCCGCTGGAACGTGCTGTGCGGCAGCTCGTGGATCTCGACGTACAGGTCGCCTGCGGGACCGCCGCCGGGGCCGACCTCGCCCTCACCGGCGAGCTGGATGCGGGTGCCGTTGTCGACACCGGCCGGGATCTTGACGGTGAGGGTCCGCCGGGAGCGGATGCGGCCGTCGCCGGCGCACTCCGGGCAGGGCGTGGGCACGACGGTGCCGAAGCCCTGGCACTGCGGGCAGGGGCGGGAGGTCATGACCTGGCCCAGGAAGGACCGGGTGACCTGCGAGACCTCACCGCGGCCGCGGCACATGTCGCAGGTCTGCGCGGTGGTGCCGGGCGCGGCGCCCTCGCCGCTGCACGTCGTGCAGACGACCGCGGTGTCGACCTGGATGTCCTTGGTGGTGCCGAACGCGGCCTCGTCGAGCTCGACCTCGATACGGATCATCGCGTCCTGGCCGCGGCGGGTGCGCGAGCGCGGTCCGCGCTGCGACGCCGTGCCGAAGAACGCGTCCATGATGTCGGAGAAGTTGCCGAAGCCGCCGGCCCCGAAACCGCCCGCGCCGCCGCCGGCCGCCTGCGCCAGGGGGTCGCCGCCGAGGTCGTAGACCTGCTTCTTCTGCGGGTCCGACAGCACCTCGTAGGCGGCGTTGATCTCCTTGAACCGCTCCTGGGTCTTCGGATCCGGGTTGACGTCCGGATGGAGCTCGCGGGCGAGCCGCCGGAAGGCCTTCTTGATCTCTTCCTGCGACGCGTCGCGGCGCACGCCGAGTACGGCGTAGTAGTCCGTGGCCACTACGACTCCGCCAGGATCTGTCCGACGTACCGTGCCACTGCGCGTACCGCTCCCATCGTTCCCGGGTAGTCCATGCGGGTCGGTCCGACCACACCCAGTTTGGCGACTGCTTCGCCGCCCGAACCGTAGCCGACCGACACGACGGACGTGGAGTTGAGTCCTTCGTGGGCGTTCTCATGACCGATACGGACGGTCACGCCCGGATCCTTCGCCTCGCCGAGCAGCTTGAGGAGCACCACTTGCTCCTCGAGTGCCTCCAGGACGGGCCGGATCACCAGGGGGAAGTCGTGCCCGAAGCGGGTGAGGTTGGCGGTGCCGCCGATCATCAGCCGCTCCTCGTTCTCCTCGACGAGCGTCTCCAGGAGGGTGGAGAGCACGGTCGACACCGCACCTCGGTCCTCCGGTTCGAACGCTTCCGCGAGGTCCTCGACCAGGCTCGGCACGTCCGTGAACCGGCGGCCCGCGACCCGGCTGTTGAGCCGCGCGCGCAGGTCCGCCAGGGCCGCCTCACCGAAGGGCGCCGGGCAGTCCACCATGCGCTGCTCGACCCGGCCGGTGTCCGTGATCAGCACGAGCATCAGGCGGGCGGGGGCGAGCGAGAGCAGTTCCACGTGCCGCACCGTCGAGCGGGTCAGCGACGGGTACTGCACGACGGCGACCTGCCGGGTCAGCTGCGCGAGCAGCCGCACCGTGCGCGCCACCACGTCGTCCAGGTCGACCGCGCCCTCCAGGAAGTTCTGGATGGCCCGCCGCTCGGGCGGGCTCATCGGCTTGACCCCGGCGAGCTTGTCGACGAACAGGCGGTAGCCCTTGTCGGTGGGGATGCGCCCGGCGCTGGTGTGCGGCTGGGCGATGAAGCCCTCGTCCTCCAGGGCCGCCATGTCGTTGCGCACGGTGGCCGGGGAGACGCCGAGGTTGTGCCGCTCGGTGAGCGCCTTGGAGCCCACCGGCTCCTCGGTGCCCACGTAGTCCTGAACGATGGCGCGCAGCACCTGGAGCCTGCGTTCGCTGAGCATCGCGCACACCTCCAGAAGCCTTCCGCGCTGCCGATCCTGGTCCTGGCACTCTTCGCATCCGAGTGCCAGACTTCCCCGGCCCAGTGTACGGCCGCGGAGTACGCCCCGGGCAAGGCCCGGCCCGCCGGGTTCGCGCAGGTGGGCGTTCTGCCCGCTAGCGTCGCGGTATGACCTTCGATCGGGACGTGCCGGGATGGGAGCGAGTGGCCGCGGGGGTGCTCCGGTGCCGCCTCCCGGTGTGGGACTGCACGGTGGGACTCGTCACCGGTACCGGCGGGGCGCTGCTCGTCGACGCCGGTTCGAGTCTGCGCGAGGGCGCGCGGGTGCGTGCCGAGGCGCAGGCGCTCGCCGGGCGGCGTGTGACGCATCTCGCGCTGACACACCCCCACTTCGACCACGTCCTCGGGGCGGCGGTCTTCGCCGGCGCGGAGGTGTTCGCGGCGGTCGGCCCAGCGGCGGCGTGGTCGGCGGAGGGGCTGCGCACGGACGCGGTGCGGCACGGGCTGGACGAACGGGAGGCGGCCGGGGCGGCGGACACGCTGGTCCGGCCGGGGCACGAGGTGTCGGGCGAGCTGGTCCTGGACCTCGGCGGCGGCCGGGAGGCGGTGCTGGTGAACGCGGGTCCGGGGCACACCGCGCAGGATCTCGCCGTCCTGATCCCGGGCGACCCGCCCGTCGTCTTCTGCGGCGACCTGGTGGAGGAGTCCGGCGCCCCGCAGGCCGGCCCGGACGCGGTGCCGTACCGCTGGCCGGCCGCCCTGGACCGGCTGCTGGCCCTGGGCGGTGCGGACGCGCGGTACGTGCCCGGGCACGGCGCGGTGGTCGACGCCGCCTTCGTCCGCGCCCAACGCGACGCCCTGGCGGCCCGGTTCGGTGTGTCGCACCGGCCGTGACGGGGGGCCGCCCCGTATCGTCGGCAGGATGCGCCAGTACTCCGCCGACCTGACCCC
>NZ_JAAGMD010000580.1 GCF_010548465.1 Streptomyces sp. SID14436
CGCTTGCCGAGCAGGTTCGCGGAGGCGGAGGCCACCGCGACGGCGCCGACGCCGGCCAGCGCCGCCCGGCGCGGCCGGGAGCCGCCCAGTGCGAGGGCGCCCGCGATGGCGAACGAGATCTTCGAGTGGTCGGCCGCGTGCGACAGCCGCCGCAGGGCCCGGTCGAGCGTGGGGGTGGGCGTGGCCGCGACCGCCGCGTACAGGGCGCCGTCCACGGCGCGGAGGTCGCCGAGCACCGCGGACGCGACCCTGCGCAGCCCGTCGGAGGGAGGCACGGGCGTGGTGAGCGGACGGGTGGCGTCCTGGTCGTGGGGGGTCGGCTCGCTCATCTGTCTCTCCCGCGGTGGCATCTGTGAGCAGGGGCGCGGACGGGCCCGCGTGTCCGGCGTCCCCGCGCCGGGGCCGGGAATCACCAGGTGCCCACCGTACGCATGATCCACACCGGTCGGACACCGTGCTGGTCGGCATACCCCCTGCCCGTATTCGATCCGTCGGCGATCCGACTTGACGCAATACCCCAGGGGGGTATGTACTCGAAGGGTGGAAGCCGGGCTCGACCGCGAGTGACCGGCGCCGATCCCGAGGAGAGACGGCCATGAACACCGGATTGAGGATCACCGCCTTCGCCGCCGCCCTGGCCGCCGCGTTCGGCACGGCCTACGGTGTGGGCCAGAGCCTGGAGCCGGCGGTCGCGGACCGGCCCCCGGCGCACGACGAGAAGCACTCCGGGGCGTCGGCGCACCCCGAGGGCGGCGGCCACGCCGGCCATGGGACCTCCCCGGCCGGCGGACTCCAGATCTCCGAGCAGGGCTACGCCCTCGACCTGGACACCCCGCGCGCCCGCGCCGGGGAACCGGCGCAGCTGCGCTTCCGGATCCGGGACGACCAGGGCCGGACCGTCACCGACTACCGTCGCGAGCACGACAAGGAACTGCACCTCATCGTGGCCTCACGCGACCTGCTGACCTTCCGTCACCTGCACCCGCAGCGCGCCGCCGACGGCACCTGGAGCACCACCGCCGACCTGCCCCGGGCCGGCGGCTACCGGATCTTCGCGGACTTCACCCCTGCCCGGCAGGGGGCCCGCAACCTCACCCTCGGCGCCGACCTCGCCGTCTCCGGCCCCTACCGGCCGCGCGCCCTGCCCGAGGCCGGCGCCACCGCACACGTCGACGGCTACGAGGTCCGGCTGACCGGCACCCTGCGCCCCGGCCGGGCGAGCGACCTCCGGCTCACCGTCTCCCGGGACGGCCGGCCCGTCACCGACCTCCAGCCCTACCTGGGCGCCTACGGCCACCTGGTGGCGCTGCGCTCCGGCGACCTCGCCTACCTGCACGTCCACCCCCACGGCGAGCCCGGCGACGGCACCACGAAGCCCGGACCGGACGTCTCCTTCACGGCCACCGCGCCCAGCAGCGGCAGCTACCGGCTCTTCCTGGACTTCCGGCACGACGGCGTCGTGCGCACCGCCGCCTTCACCGTGCACACCGGCACACCGGGAACCTCCACCGCCGACCCGGACACTCAGCCCGCCGACCCGGACGGCGCCACGCCGGAGCACCCCGGGTCCGACGGCGGCCACGACCCCGCCGACGGCCACGGCCACTGAGCGTCAGCCCAGCGCCCGGTCCAGGTTGAACGCGGCGCTGATCAGCGACAGATGGGTGAACGCCTGCGGGAAGTTGCCCTGCTGCTCCCCGCCGTGACCGATCTGCTCGGCGTAGAGGCCGAGGTGGTTGGCGTACGTCAGCATCTTCTCGAAGGCGAGCCGCGCCTCGTCCAGCCGGCCCGCCCGGGTCAGCGACTCGACGTACCAGAACGAGCAGATCGAGAAGGTGCCCTCACCGCCGCGCAGCCCGTCCGGGCTGACACCCGGGTCGTACCGGTACACCAGCGAGTCCGACACCAGCTCCTCGGTGAGCGAGGCCAGGGTGCGCAGCCACTTCGGGTCGGTCGGCGCGATGAACTTCGTCAGCGGCATCATCAGCACGGCCGCGTCCAGCACGTCCCCGTCCTCGTGCTGCATGAAGGCGCCCCGCTCCTCCGACCAGCCGTGGCTCATGATCCGCCGGTAGATGGTGTCCCGGCACGCCTGCCAGCGGGGCAGGTCGGCGGGCAGTCCCCGCCGGTGGGCCATGCGGATGGCGCGCTCGATCGCCACCCAGCACATCAGCCGCGAGTAAAGGAACTTCCGGCGCCCGCCCCGGGTCTCCCAGATCCCCTCGTCCGGCTGGTCCCAGTGCGCGCCCACCCACTCCACCAGCGCGCACACGTGGTCCCACTGCTCGCTGGAGACGGGCTCCGCCCACTTGTCGTACAGGTAGATGGAGTCGATCAGCGCCCCGTAGATGTCGAGCTGCAACTGCTCGGCGGCCGCGTTGCCCACCCGCACCGGCGCCGAGCCGAGATGCCCTTCGAGATGGGCCAGCTCGGCCTCGGACAGGTCGGTACGGCCGTCGATGCCGTACATGATCTGCAGCGGGCCGGACGGGGCGCCGTCCCCCGGGCTGATGTGCCGGGACACGAACCCCATGAACGCCTCCGCCTCCTCGGAGAACCCCAGCCGCAGCAGCGCGTACACGCAGAACGCCGCGTCGCGCACCCAGACGTAGCGGTAGTCCCAGTTGCGTTCCCCGCCGATCTCCTCCGGCAGGCTCGTCGTCGGCGCCGCCACGATCGCGCCGGTCGGGGCGTAGGTGAGCAGCTTGAGCGTGAGGGCGGAGCGGTGCACCATCTCCCGCCAGCGGCCCCGGTAGCGGGAGGCGGCCAGCCAGCGCCGCCAGTAGCGCACCGTCGCCTCGAAGCGGTCCTCCGCCTCGGTGTGCGCACACCCCCGCGGGGCCACGCCCTCCCCGAGGTGGTCCAGGGCGAGCACCGCCGTCTCGCCCTCGGTGAGCTCGAACCGGGCCGTGACGTCCACCCCGTCCCAGGTCAGCGGGACGGTCGCGTTGAGCCCGAGGGACAGCCGCTCGGACTCGAACACCGTCACCTCCCCGTCCTTGCGCAGGGTGTGCGACCGGGTGCCGTAGTCGAAGCGCGGTGCCACCCGCGCCCGGAACGGCACGGTGCCGCGCACGCACAGCACCCGCCGGATCAGCCGGTGCCTGCTGCTCTCGGCGGGGTCCTGCGACACCGGCATGAAGTCCTGCACCTCGCCGACCCCGTCCTCGGTGTAGAAGCGGGTGATCAGCACGTTGGTGTCGGGGAAGTAGAACTGCTTCTTGCGGGCGGGCACGGCCGCCGCCAGCTCGAAGCAGCCGCCGCGGTCGGCGTCCAGCAGCGAGGCGAACACGCTGGGCGCGTCGAAGGCCGGGCAGCAGTACCAGTCGATGGTGCCGTCGACGGCCACCAGGGCCGCGGTGCGCAGATCACCGATCAGCCCGTGGTCGGCGATCGGCACGTAGCGCGGGCCGCCCGCGCCCCCGGGTCCGTCGCCGGCCCGCTCCCCAGGGGTCCCGTCTGCCCCGGCGGTCGTAGCGCCCATCGCAGCCTCCCTGGCCCGGCGCGTGTGGCGCCCTCTGCCCAGCGTAGGCTTCCGGGCCGCACCCGGCCCGGCGCGCGACGCGCCCGCGACGCCCCCTCACACCACGACGACCCGCAGTCCCGCCTCCTCGAAGGCGCGCACCGTCTCCGGAGCGGCCGCCGCGTCCGTGACCAGCGTGTCCACCGATCCGGCCGCGCAGATCCGGGCGAACGCCCGCCGTCCCAGCTTGCTGGAGTCGGCGGCCACCACCACGCGGCCCGCCCGCTCGCACAGCTGCCGGTTGACCGCCGCCTCCGCCTCGTCGTGCGCCGCCGCGCCGTGGGTGACGTCGAACGCGACGACGCCGAGCACCGCGACGTCCAGCGTGACCTGCCCCAGCACTCCGTCGGTGAGCGGCCCGGTCAGCTCGTAGGACTGCGGGCGGGCCACCCCGCCCGTCACCACGATCTTGAACTGCGGCCGCACGGCCAGCTCGTTGGCGATGTTCAGCGCGTTCGTCACCACGGTCAGCGCCGGTGCCCCGGACGCCAGGTCGGTGCGCACCGTCAGCGCCCGGGCGACCTCCGTGGTCGTCGTGCCGCCGGTCAGCCCGACCGCCTCGCCCGGCGTGACCAGGTCCGCCACGGCCCTGGCGATGCGCTGCTTCTCCGAGGCGTGACGCGCGGTCTTGTAGCGCAGCGGCAGCTCGTAGGACACGCCGTGCGCGACGGCGCCGCCCCGGGTGCGCACCAGCATCTGCTGCTCGGCCAGCCGGTCCAGGTCCCGCCGGATCGTCGCGGCCGACACCTCCAGCTCGGCGGCCGCCTCCTCGACGTCCAGCCGGCCCCGCTCCCCGAGCAGCTCCAGCAGCGTCTGCCAGCGGGCGTCCCGCGCCATCCGCCCTCCCGTCCGTGCCTGTCGTCGCGTGTCCGACGGTGACCCTAGCCCACGGGCCGCGGTCGACGATCCGCCGCCGGATGCTTGATTCTGCTCGAAACTTCGCTCTATCTTGCAAGAACAATCATCCGACCGGTGGGGGTGCACGGCCGTGACGCATGTCGAGGACGAACTGAACAGCCAGCCCGAGTGCTGGACGCGCGCCGCCGACGCGGCGGCCGGGCACCGGGAGGTCCTGCCGGTGCCGGGGGAGCGGGTCGCGATCGTCGGCTGCGGCACCTCGTACTACATGGCCCGGGCCGCGGCCGCCCTGCGCGAGGGCGCCGGGCAGGGGGAGACGGACGCCTTCGCCGCCTCGGAGTTCCCCCACACCCGCGCCTACGACCGGGTCGTCGCCCTCACCCGGTCCGGCACCACCACCGAAGTGCTGGAACTGCTCGGCCGGTTGAGGGGGAGCACCCGCACCACCGCCGTCACCGCCGACCCGGCCGCCCCGGTGCGGGAGGCCGCCGACGGCCTGGTCGTCCTCGACCACGCCGACGAACGTTCCGTGGTGCAGACCCGGTTCGCCACCACGGCCCTCACCCTGCTCCGGGCCCACCTGGGCCTGCACACCGACCGCGTGGCCGACGACGCCCGGACCGCCCTGGCGGAACCCCTGCCCGAAGGGCTGGCGGACTGCGGCCAGTTCACCTTCCTCGGGCGCGGCTGGACCGTCGGCCTGGCCGACGAGGCGGCGCTCAAGATGCGGGAGGCCGCCCTGTGCTGGACGGAGGCGTACCCGGCGATGGAGTACCGGCACGGGCCGATCAGCATCAGCACCTCAGGCACGGCGACCTGGATGATCGGCGACGCCCCCGACGGCCTGGCCCGTCAGGTGCGGGACACCGGAGCGCTGTGGGTGGCGGGCGCGCTCGACCCGCTCGCCGAACTCGTCCGCGCCCAGCGGCTGGCCGTGACCGTCGCCGCCGCCCGCGGACTCGACCCCGACCGGCCCCGCCACCTCACCCGCTCGGTCGTCCTCGCGCCCTGAGCCGCCCCGCGGAGCATGCCGCCGAGCCGCCCGCACCGGGCGCCCGGCCCCGACCCGCCACCCCCCGGAAAGGACCGGCCGTGCCCCTCGCCACCACCGGTGAGCTCGTCTCCCGCGCCGCCGGCGCCCGCTCGGCGGTCGCCTCCTTCAACATCATCACGCTGGAGCACATCGAGGCGGTCATCGCCGGCGCCGAGTCGGTGAACGCCCCCGTCGTCCTCCAGGTCAGCGAGAACGCCGTCAGGTTCCGCTACGGCCGCCTCCTCCCGCTCGCCCGCGCCGCCGTGACCGCCGCCGAACGCGCCGCCGTCCCCGTGGCCCTGCACCTCGACCACGTGCAGAGCGACGCCCTGCTGCGCCAGGCCCCCGACGCCGGATTCGGGTCCGTGATGTACGACGCCGCCCGGCTGCCCTACGCCGAGAACCTCGCCGCCACCCGGGCCGCCGTCGACTGGGCCCACGCCCGGGGGCTGTGGATCGAGGCCGAACTGGGCGACATCGGGGGCAAGGACGGCAGGCCCCCGCTGGACGCCCACGCGCCCGGCGCCCGCACCGACCCCGACCAGGCCCGCGCCTTCGTCGCCGACTCCGGCGTGGACGCCCTGGCCGTCGCGGTCGGCACCACCCACGCCATGACCACCCGCACCGCGTCCGTCGACCACGCCCTGCTCAAGCGGCTCTCCGCCGGACTGGACGTGCCCCTGGTGCTGCACGGCTCGTCCGGACTGCCCGACACGGAACTCGCCGCGGCCGTCGCCGGCGGCATCGCCAAGGTCAACGTCGGCACCGCGCTGAACATCGCCATGACCGGCGCGATCAGGCAGTACCTCGCCGCACACCCCGAGGCCGTGGACTCCCGCCGCTATCTCACCGTGGGCCGCGAGGCGATGGCCCGCGCGGTCGCGGACATCGTCCGCGCGCTCGGCACGGCGGAGCCCACGGCGCACCGGCCCCCCGCGCGGCGGGACCCGCTCACTTCCTGACGGCCCGGAGCACCACGAACTTCGGGTCGGACGCGACGACGTCGCAGTTGCCGAACAGCCTCCGCAGCCGCACGTGGTACCCCAGGTGCCGGTTGCCGATCACCCACAGCTCGCCGCCCGGCCGCAGCACGCGCCGGGCACCGCCGAACATCCGCCGCGCCGTGGCGTCCGTGGTCGCCCGGTGGGAGTGGAACGGGGGGTTGGTGAGCACCAGGTCGACGGTGCCGTCCGGCACGCCCGTGAGCCCGTCGCCGACCCGGAACTCGGCGTGCCCCGGCACGCCGTTGGCCCGGTAGGTGGCCTCGGCGGACGCCACCGCCTGGAACGACTCGTCCACGAACAGCACCTCGGCCCGCGGCTGCGCCAGCGCCACCGCCGTACCGACCACGCCGTTGCCGCAGCCCAGGTCCACCACCCGGGCGCCGTCACCGGCGGGCGGCAGGTGCCGCAGGAAGAACCGGGTGCCGATGTCGAGGCGGTCGGCGCAGAACACCCCGGCGTGGTTGACGACCGGCCGCCCGGACACCGCGCCGATGCCGTCGGGCAGCGCGTAGCGGTACGGCCAGGGGTTGTCCGGCCTCTCCAGCGCCGGATCCGGGGTGCACAGGATCAGCCGCGCCTTCTGCTCGGCGAGCGTGGTCCGGGTCGGGCCGAGGATCCGCTCGAACAGGCGCAGCGTGGAGGTGTGGATCTCCTTCACCATGCCGGCGCCGATCACCACGGTGTCCTCGTGCACGGCGGGCGCCAGCCGCAGCAGCTGGTCCTCCAGCAGGGCCAGGCTCTTGGGCACCCGCACGAGCAGCACGTCGACGCGCGCCGGCGGCGGGTCCTGGGTGGTGAGCAGCTCGACCGTGCCGGGCTCCACGCCGTTGCGCGCCAGGTTGGCCCGGGTCGCCTGCTGTCCCAGCCAGGAGTCCGTGATCTGCGTCGGCCGGTGCGCGGCGAGCGCCGTGACCAGCGCGCCCCAGCGGTCCCCGGCCACCACGACCGTGCCGGACAGCGCGATGCCCTCCCGGTCCAGGTACCTCAGCAGATACGCGTCGGAGGCGTCCCAGGCACGCAGCCGGTCGCGCGGATCCTCGGGGAAGCGGGTCAGCGCCGGCGCACCCCACGGCGTCGTCATGCGGTCGTCCATCGTGCCCACAGGCTAGTACCCCGACAGGCCTGCCCCGGCACCGGCCGAGCCGCAGCTCAGGCCCGGTCCGGCACCATGGGTGCATGGACCCCGAGCTGTTCCCCAGGGACCGCGCCGAGATCGCGCCCGGCGCGGTGCACCTGCCGGGCTGGCTGGACGCGGGGGAGCAGCGCTCACTGCTGGAGGCGTGCCGGGAGTGGGCCCGCCCGCCCGCCGGACTGCGCACGGTCCGCACCCCCGGCGGCGGCACCATGTCCGCCCGGCAGGTCTGCCTGGGATGGCACTGGTACCCCTACGGCTACGCCCGCACCGTCGTCGACGGCGACGGAGCCCCGGTGAAACCCTTCCCGGACCGCCTCCGCGTCCTGGGCCGCCGCGCCGTCACCGACGCCTACGGAGCCGGTGCGGCCGGCGGGGCCGACTACGACATCGCGTTGGTCAACTTCTACGACGCCGACGCCCGGATGGGCATGCACCGCGACAGCGACGAACGGGCCGACGCCCCGGTGGTGTCGCTGAGCCTCGGCGACACCTGCGTCTTCCGCTTCGGCAACACCGCCACCCGCACCCGCCCCTACACGGACGTCGAGCTGCGCAGCGGCGACCTGTTCGTCTTCGGCGGCCCGTCACGGCTCGCGTACCACGGGGTACCCCGTGTGCACGGGGGCACCGCACCAGCGGAGTTGGGCCTGAGCGGACGGCTGAACATCACGCTCCGGATCTCCGGCCGGTAATCCGGCCCGGGCGCGGATCATGGAAGACTCTCCCCCATGAGCGGCAACGCGGACCCCGGGACGCCGGGGAAGGGGACCACCACGAGGGCGCGTCTGGACCGGGGGCGCGGCGCGCTCGGTCCCGCCCTGGAGCTCGTCCACACGGGCCGGGCCCCCACGCGCGCGGTCCTCACCGCCGAACTCGGCGTCACCCGGGCCACCGCGGGGGCGGTCGCGGCCGAACTGGAGGCACTGGGCCTGATCCGGGTGGACGCGCGCCCCGGCGCCGCGGCCGGTTCCCAGGGGCGCCCCTCCCACCGCCTCGCGGTCGCCGAGGACGGCCCGGTGGCCCTCGCCGCGCAGGTGCACGCCGACGGGTTCCGCGCCGCCCTGGTCGGGCTCGGCGGCCGGATCGTCGCCACCACGCCCGGCTGCGAGGTGGTGGACGCCGACCCGGCGAAAGTGCTCGGATCCGTCGTGGCGGCCGGCGCGGAACTGCTCCGCGAGACCGGGCGCCGGTGCGTCGGAGCGGGGCTCGCCGTCCCGTCCGCGGTCGCCGAACCGGAAGGGCTGGCCCTCAACCCGCTGCACCTGGCCTGGCCCGCGGGGGCGCCGGTGCGGGAGATCTTCACCGAGCAGGTGCGCGCGGCCGGACTCGACGGCCCCGCCTTCGCCGCCAACGACGTCAACCTCGCCGCCCTCGCCGAACACCGGCACGGCGCCGGACGCGGCTCCCGCGACCTGCTGTGCGTGGCCACCGGCCACCGCGGCGTCGGCGGCGCGCTGGTCCTCGACGGCCGACTGCACTCCGGCAGCTCCGGACTCGCCCTGGAGGTCGGTCACCTCCCGGTCAGCTCCGGCGGCCGGCCCTGCCACTGCGGCAGCCGCGGCTGCCTCGACGTCGAGACGGACCCGCTGGCCTTCCTGACCGCGGCCGGCCGCGCACCCGGCCCCGAGGTGTCCCTGCTGAAGCACGCCGACACCCTGATCCGCGAGCACTACGACGACCCGGCCGTCCGCGCCGCCGCGGAGAGTCTGATCGACCGCCTGGGCCTGGGCCTGGCCGGACTGGTGAACATCCTCAACCCCGACCGGATCATCCTCGGCGGCCTGCACGGCACGCTACTGGACGCCGACCCGGACCGGCTGCGCGCCGTCGTCGCCGACCGCAGCCTGTGGGGGCGCAGCGGCAGCGTCCCCATCCTGCCCTGCACGCTGGCCCACAACAGCCTGGTCGGCGCCGCCGAACTCGCCTGGCAGCCCGTCCTGGACGACCCCCTCGGCGCCCTCGCGTAGAGGGACGCCCGGGCCTCGGCCCGGCGACGGCACGGGAGCGCGTGGACCGGGCAGGCTGGAGGCCACCGCACACGGCACGCACGCACCACGCAGAACCGGGTACCGGACACGGATCACGCGGGACGGCCCGGCCGAACGACAGAAAGCGGACGTCATGACCGACAACCAGCTCACCGTGGGGGTCCTGGGCACCGGCATCATGGGCGCGGCGATGGCCCGCAACCTTGCCCGCGCCGGACACACCGTCCGGGCCTGGAACCGCACCCGCGCCAAGGCCGAACCCCTCGCCGCCGACGGAATCCAGGTGGCGGACACCCCCGCCGAGGCGGTCGGCACCGCCGACGTCGTGCTGACCATGCTCCACGACGGCCCCGTCACCCTGGAGACCATGCGGCAGGCCGCCCCCGCCCTGCGGCCCGGCACGGTGTGGGCCCAGTCCACCACCGCCGGACTCGACGGCGTCACCGAACTGGCCGCCTTCGCCCGCGAGCACGGCCTGGTCTTCTACGACGCCCCCGTGCTCGGCACCCGGCAGCCCGCCGAGGCCGGGCAGCTGACCGTGCTCGCCGCGGGTCCGGCCGAGGGCCGGGACACGGTGACGCCCGTCTTCGACGCGGTCGGCGCCCGCACCGTGTGGACCGGGGACGACGGCGCGGAGGCCGGCGCGACGCGGCTCAAGCTGGTGGTCAACAGCTGGGTCCTCGCAGCCACCTCCGCCGTCGGCGAGGCCCTCGCCCTCGCCGAGGTCCTGGACGTCGATCCCGACGGCTTCTTCGACCTCATCGCGGGCGGCCCGCTGGACATGGGCTACCTGCACGCCAAGGCCGGCCTGATCCGCTCCGGACAGCTGTCCCCGGCCCAGTTCGCGGTCACCACGGCGGCCAAGGACGCCCGGCTGATCGTGCGGGCCGGCGACCGGCACGGCGCCCGCCTGGACGTGGCCGCGGCGAGCGCCGAACGCCTGGAACGCGCGGCGGCCCAGGGACACGGCGACGAGGACATGGCCGCCGCGTACTACGCCAGCTTCCCGGACCGAGCCGACCGGGCCGACCGAACCGCCTGAGCCGACCGAACCGACCTAGCTGACCGAGCCGGCCGGACCGACCGAACCGACCGAGCCGGCCGGACCGACTGAGCCGACCCCGTCCCCCACCCGTACGACCGAGACCGAGGAGTTCACCGTGTCCAAGCCCCCGCTGCCCGCCGAGGCCGTCGACCTGCTGCGCCGCGCCAACCCCTGCGTCATGGCCACCCTGCGTTCCGACGGCTCGCCCGTCTCCACGGCCACCTGGTACCTGTGGGAGGACGGCCGCGTCCTGCTCAACCTCGACGAGGGACGCGTCCGCCTGAAGCACCTGCGCCGCGACCCGCGCGTCACCCTCACCGTGCTGGCCGAGGACGACTGGTACACCCACGTCACCCTGATCGGCCGCGTCGCCGAGATGCGGGACGACGAGGACCTGGCCGACATCGACCGCCTCGCGCGGCACTACACCGGCGACCCGTACCCGAACCGGGAACGCGCCCGGGTCAGCGCCTGGGTCGAGGTCGAGCGCTGGCACGGCTGGGGCCGGATGAAGGACACCGCACAGCCCTCCTCCTGAACCGGAGCCCCTCCGGCTGCTCCCGGGCCGCTCCCGGCCGGGGAGCAGCCGCGGGGGAGCGGCGTACTCCCCGGGAGGTACGGCAACGGCCGACGGCCGTACGACGTCCCGGGGGGCCCTGCGGGGCCACTCTCGAAAGCGACGGACCAGCACGACGGACATCGCTCTTCGAGGAGTTGAACGACCATGCAGACCCTGGCGCATTTCGGCGACGGCGGGCCCGGCCCGTGGATCCTGTTCTTCCCCCTGTTCTGGGCCCTGGTCATCGGCGGCGGCCTCGCGCTGTTCCGCCGCACGGGGCACGGACGGCGCGGCCCCGGACGTCCGGCGGCGCGCGACGACAACTCACCGCTCACCGTGCTCGGCCACCGCTTCGCCTCCGGCGAGATCGACGAGGACGAGTACTGGCGCCGACTGTCCGTCCTGGACGAGCAGTTCGGCCGCTCCGGCAAGGGCTGAGCGACGCCCGGCGCCGGACCGGCGGCCGCCCGTGGGCAGCCGTCGGCGCCGGGCGGCCCCCGTCCTCGCGGAGAGAAGGTCACCGCCCGGTCAGCCGGGAACGGCGGACCGGGCGGGAGCGGGTTCGGGCCGGTGGCCCTCGGTGGCGTGTTCCGCCAGCGCGACCTCCGTGAAGCGGGGCGCGGGGCGTTCCGCCCCGTTCAGCCGCGGGAGCCGGGCCGGGACGGGGGCGGCGGTCACGGCGGGCGTCGGCAGTGTGAACCACACGACCTTGCCGCAGTCGCCGTCGGGCAGCGCGCCCCAGCTCTCGCTCATCGCGGCCACCATCGCCAGCCCCCGGCCGCAGGTCGCGAGCGGGCCGGCGTCCGCCACCACGGGCAGGCGCGGATCGTGGTCGTGCACCGAGACCTTGAGCCGGTCGAGCAGGAGCTCCATCTCGACGGTGCACGTTTTGTCGGGCCGGGCGTGCCGGTGGACGTTGGACAGCAGTTCCGTCACGCCGAGCGAGGCCCGGTCGATCAGGCAGTCCATATGCCAGTAACGCAACTGTGCAGATACGATTCTGCGGACCTGTCCGATCCGCGACGGCAGGGCTTGGAGCTCCACCGTGCACTGTCTGCTTGGGTGACTGATCACGGCTGCGACTCCCCGATGTCAGGTCCGGTTCGGCGTCCGGAAGAACACGGAGTACGGATCCAGCAGGATGCCTGCGTGACGCTGCCGCCTGCTGTCGTGGCCGGCGGGCTGGTTCGCAGCGTTATCGCCGGTAAACCCAGAGTGACGTGTGACCAGCGTGACGCACGGGGTGAGGTGGCGCAACTCGCGGACATCTCAGTCGCCGCGCCCCGCCGCCCGCCGCACGGCCTCGATGAAGCGGCGTGCCGCCGGGGGCCCCGGCTCGCCCGGCGCGGGGTCGTGATCACCGAGGGTGAGCGAGTACCGCGTGCCGTTGACGTCCGCCAACGCCCGGTCCTCCGGCGCGAACCAGGGGCGGGAGGCGCGCACGGCCTGCACCGGCGCACTGTCGATCTCCGTGCCGTAACTGGTGAGCAACTCCAGCCGCCCGTCGCTGATCCGGACCTGTCCGGCCCTCGTGAGCGAACGCAGCCGCTTCCCGATCCGCACGCCCGTGGCCGTGAACTCCGGCTCCGCCATGTCGCACGCCCCCTCGTTGCGCGTCGGTGTGCCGGACCCCGGGACGACGGTCCGGCTCATGCCCCCCACCAGTGTCCCCCGGCCGGGGTTCCTCCCGCCGGTGCAGTCTGCCCCCGTGCGCCGTCGAGCACCAGTACGCGCGCTCCCCCTTCCACGGGCGCGCGAAGCACTCGCGCCAATGCGCCCCCACCCCTTCGCGCCCCCGCCCCCCAGCGGCCCCTTTGAGGCCCCCAAAGCTACGTTTATGCAGGTGAGAAGTGGTGCGGACGGTGCTTATGATCGGTGTACCGGCCGCGTGAGACGCCGTCGGCGCTCAGCGTAAGGAGCCCCGCCGTGAGCACTCCCCCACCACCGACCCTCGCGGACGTCACCCTCGACGTCGACCGCACCGACACCGCCTACCGAGGCTGGCTGAAAGAAGCCGTGCGCCGGGTCCAGGCGGACGCCAACCGCTCGGCCGACACGCACCTGCTGCGCTTTCCGCTCCCCGAGCACTGGGGCATCGACCTCTACCTCAAGGACGAGTCCACGCACCCCACCGGCAGCCTCAAGCACCGGCTCGCCCGCTCGCTGTTCCTCTACGGCCTGTGCAATGGCTGGATCCGTCCGGGCCGGCCGGTGATCGAGGCGTCCAGTGGCTCGACGGCCGTCTCCGAGGCGTACTTCGCGAAACTGATCGGAGTGCCCTTCATCGCCGTCATGCCGCGCACGACCAGCGCCGAGAAGTGCCGCCTGATCGAGTTCCACGGCGGCCGGTGCCACTTCGTGGACGACCCCCGCACCATGTACGAGGCGTCCGCCGCCCTCGCGGCGGAGACCGGCGGCCACTACATGGACCAGTTCACCTACGCCGAACGCGCCACGGACTGGCGGGGCAACAACAACATCGCCGAATCCATCTTCCGCCAGCTCGAACTGGAACGGTTCCCCGAGCCCGAGTGGATCGTCGCCACCGCCGGCACCGGCGGCACCTCCGCGACCCTGGCCCGCTACGTGCACTACCTCCAGTACGACACCCGCATCTGCGTGGCCGACCCGGAGAACTCCTGCTTCTTCGACGGCTGGACGACCGGCGACCCGGACGTCAGCTGCGAGCAGGGGTCCCGGATCGAGGGCATCGGCCGGCCCCGGATGGAGCCCAGCTTCGTGCCCGGCGCGATCGACCGGATGATGAAGGTGCCCGACGCGGCGAGCGTCGCCGCGGTGCGCGCCCTGGAGCGGGCGATCGGGCGCAGGGCGGGCGGTTCCACCGGCACCGGCCTGTGGAGCGCCCTGAAGATCGTCGCGGAGATGGTGGCCGCCGGACGGCACGGCAGCGTGGTGACCCTGCTGTGCGACCCGGGGGACCGCTACCTCGACCGCTACTACTCGGACGCCTGGCTGGCCGCACAGGGGCTGGACATCGCGCCGTACGCGGACGCCCTCGACTCCCTGCTGCGCACCGGCGTCTGGCGGGACTGACGCGGCGCGGCGGCGGGGACCGGCGTGAGCGGGGCCCGGCGGCCGGGCTAGGCGTGCTGTCCGGACAACACACCTAGGCGGTGAGCCGGCGGTCCAGGGCCGTCATCGCGTCGCGGAACGCCCGCGCGAGGCCCGGCCGGGCGGCTTTCAGCGCGGCCCGGAAGGGCGCCGTGCCGTCGGCGGCGAACGTCCAGCGCACCCGCGTCCCCGTCCCGGCCGGGGCGAGCCGCCACTCCTCGACCAGGGCACGGGCTCCCGGCGCGTTGGTCACGTCGACGCGGTAGGCGTACACCTCGGCCGGTTCCGCCGCCAGCACGGTCTCCCGGAAGCGGAGGCCGCCGCGCAGCCGGATCTCGCGGCCCGCGCCCCCGTCCGTCGGCCGGGCCAGGGTCACCGCACCGAACCACGCGGTCCACCCGGGCACGTCCTCGGCCAGCGCGCGGAAGACCGGATCCGGTGCGGCGGAGAGGTCCCGCTCGAAGACCAGCCGGACCGGCGCGCTCCCCACGAAGCCGGTCCCGACGGGACGCAGACGGTGAGCCATGGCCACAACTCCCTTGACGGTCGGCGGCATTGACGGGGGAGTCAGCCTAGTGCGGCACGGGCGCCGCGTCCCCTCAGGAGGCCCGGCCGCCGTCCGCGGCCCCCTCGTCGGACCCGTCGCCGGCCGCGGTACCGGGCGCGGCGGCCTCCTCCGCTTCCTCCGCCTCGCCCGCCACCACCAGCCGGCGCAGCCGCTCCGACACCTCCTGCCGGGCCCGGTCCGGCAGCCCGGAGTCGGTCACCAGGGTGTCCACCTCGTCCAGGGAGGCGAACGAACTCAGGCCCACCGTGCCCCACTTGGTGTGGTCGGCGACCACCACGACCCGCCGGGCCGACTGCACCAGCCGCCGGTTCGTCTCGGCCTCCGCGAGGTTCGGCGTCGACAGGCCCGCCTCGGCGGATATCCCGTGCACGCCGAGGAACAGCAGGTCGAAGTGGAGCGTGGCGATCGCCTGGTCGGCCACCGGCCCCACCAGCGAGTCCGACGGGGTCCGCACCCCGCCCGTCAGCACCACCGTCGCGGCGCCCTGACGCGGCCCCGAGGTGCGCTGCGCCGCGTGGAAGACGTCCGCCACCCGCACCGAGTTGGTGACCACCGTCAGGTCGGGTACGTCCAGCAGCCGGTGCGCCAGCGCGAACGTCGTGGTGCCGCCCGACAGGGCGATCGCCGCGCCCGGGGGGACCAGCTCGGCCGCCGCCCCCGCGATGTCCTCCTTGGCGCTCAGCTCCAGGCCCGACTTGGCCTCGAAACCGGGTTCGTGGGTGCTGGCCTCCACCACCGGGACCGCGCCGCCGTGCACCTTCTCCAGCACGCCCTGCCGGGCCAGCGCGTCGAGGTCGCGGCGGACCGTCATGTCCGACACCCCGAGCCTGCGGGTCAGCTCGTTGACCCGGACCCCGCCCCGGCGGCGGACCTCGTCCAGGATCAGGGTGCGTCGTTGCTCCGCGAGGAGGTTCTGATTCTCGCTCACGTACGCTCCGGTCCTTTCGCCGCGTAACCGTCCGACACGCCCGGCACACCCGCGGCGACGAGCGCGTGCCACCCGGCCCCGGTGCGCGGACGTTCCATCCTCCCATGACCGGCCCCGCCCGGCGCCACCGGCGGATCGCCACCCACACGTCACACCCGTCCCGTCCGTGACCCCTTCGTCACACGGATCGGGGAGATTGCGTGACGGGAGGTGTGAGCCGCTCCGCCGCAGGACATCCTGTGCCCGCACGGACGGAGCCGACGACGTGTCACGGGGGAAGTGCGAGGCAGTGGAACACGCGCAGGAACACAGACCGGGCGAGGGACGGCAGGTCCCCGCCGCACGGCCCGGGGAGCCCGGCGCCGCCCTGGAACTCCTCGTCCACGGGGTGGGCGGCACCACCCCCGAGGCGATGCTCAACGACCCCCGCACGGTCCGGGTGACCGGCGACGACATCGCCGCCGTCTTCCGCCGGGCCGACGACGTCGACGCCGAGCGGCACCCCACCCCACGGCGCGACGGGCCGATCCCCGAGGCCTACGTCTGGTGCAACCTCACCTCCGGCAACGGCACCCGCGCCCTGTGGCTGCTGTTACTGCCGTTCATGGTGGTCAACCTCGCCCACTGGATGCGCCCCACCGCCCGGAACCGCCCCCGCACCGTCCGGCTGTACGGCGTGCTGGTACGGCTGGCCGGGCTCAGCCTGACGGTCCTGCTCGTCGCCGCCGCCTGCGAGGTGGCCCTCGACCTCGCCGCCTGGCAGTGCGCGGGCACCGGTGCCTGCGCCGCCCGCCACTCCTGGCTGGGCTTCCTCTCGCCCGAGATGTCCGACGGCGGCTGGTGGAGCTCACCCGGCCGCCGCCTCGCCCTCGCCGCCCTGGTGCCCACCGCGCTGACCGGACTGCTCTGGTACCTCTCCCTGCGCACCTGGAGCGCCTACGAGTCCCAGCAGCCGCTCACCGCCGACCCCGGCGCCGGACCCGGGGAGGGCGACACCGGCACCGCCCTGGGCCGCCCCGGCTTCTGGTACGGCCGCCGCCTCGGCGCCCGCCTGCGGGCCGCCCACACCGCGGCCGGGCTGCTGAC
>NZ_JAAGMD010000600.1 GCF_010548465.1 Streptomyces sp. SID14436
AGCTCGGCGGGGCCGCTCACGATGCGGGCCAGCGCCGCCGCCCCGCCCTGAGCGGCGGCGGCGAGCGCGGCGGTCAGGACCGGGCGGACGGGGTCGTCCGCCCGGACCGGGGTGACCAGGACGTCGATGACGCCGCCGCAGGTCAGGCCGACCGCGAAGGCGTCGTCGTCGCTGTACCCGAAGCGCTCCAGGACGGACTGGCCGTCCCGGAGCGCCTGCTCGCACAGCTCGTACACGGCGCCCTCCACGCAGCCGCCGGAGACGGAGCCGATCGCCGTGCCGTCGGCGTCGACGGCCAGCGCGGCGCCGGGCTGCCGTGGCGCGCTGCCGCCGACCGCCACGACCGTGGCGACGGCGAAGTCGCGGCCCTCGGTGGTCCACCGGTGCAGTTCCTCGGCGATGTCCAGCATCGTGCTCTCCTCGGCAGCGGTACGCGTGCGGGTTCCCTGTGGGCGCGGGTCAGTGCACGCCCAGCCAGCTCTCGATGGGGGCGAGGGCGAAGTAGACCAGGAAGACCAGCGCCAGGCCCCACATGAAGGCGCCGATCTCCCGGGCCCTGCCCTGGCCGGTCCGGATGGCGACGTAGGAGATGACTCCGGCGGCGACACCCGCGGTGATGGAGTAGGTGAACGGCATGATCACCACCGTGAGGAACACCGGGATGGCGGTGGCGCGGTCGGCCCAGTCGACGTGGCGGGCGTTCATCATCATCATGGCGCCGATCACCACCAGGGCGGCGGCGGCCACCTCGCCCGGCACGATCGCCGTCAGCGGGGTGAAGAACAGACAGGCCGCGAAGAACACCCCGGTGACGACGGACGACAGTCCGGTGCGGGCGCCCTCGCCGACCCCGGTCGCCGACTCCACGAACACGGTCTGCCCGGAGGCTCCGGAGACACCGCCGATGGCGCCGCCGGCCCCGTCGATGAACAGTGCCTTCGACAGGCCCGGCATCCGGCCCTTGTCGTCGGCCAGCTTCGCCTCGGTGCCGACGCCGATGATGGTGGCCATGGCGTCGAAGAAGCCCGCCAGGACGAGAGTGAAGACGATCATGCCGACGGTCATCGCGCCGACCTCGCCCCAGCCGCCGAACTCGACGGCGCCGAACACCCCGAAGTCGGGCATCGACACGGCGCTGCCGTTCAGTTCGGGTGCCCCGGCGGCCCACTGCTTCGGGTCGATGACGCCGAACGCGTTGAGGGCGACGGCGAGCACGGTGCCGCCGATGATGCCGATCAGGATCGCGCCCGGCACGCCCCGCGCCTGGAGCATGAAGATCGCCAGGAGGGTGACGGCGAAGAGCAGGACCGGCCAGCCGGACAGTTCGCCGGCCGGGCCGAGCGTGACCGGGGTCGCCTCGCCCTGGTGCACGAAGCCGGCCTTGTAGAAGCCGATCAGGGCGATGAACAGGCCGATGCCCATGGTGATCGCGTGTTTCAGGGCGAGCGGGATGGCGTTCATGACCATCTCCCGCAGGCCGGTGACGACGAGCAGCATGATGACGACGCCGTACATGACGCACATGCCCATCGCCTGCGGCCACGTCATCACGGGCACGACCTGCGAGGCGAGCACGCCGGAGACCGACAGCCCGGCGGCGAGGGCGAGCGGCACCTTGCCGAAGAAGCCCATCAGCAGGGTGGTGAGCGCGGCGGCGAACGCGGTGGCGGTGATCAGGGCGGTGCGGCCGAGGGTGTTGCCGGCCGCGTCCTCGCCGGACAGGATCAGCGGGTTGAGCAGCAGGATGTAGGCCATCGCCATGAAGGTGGTGATGCCGCCGCGCACTTCACGGGCGACCGTGGACCCTCGGTGCGATATGTGGAAGTAACGGTCGAGCCAGGACCGGCCGGCCGGGACGCGGGTTCCCGCGCCCGCGTCGTCGGCGGCGGTCCTGGGCTGCACTGACTGGGTCATGGTGCCATCTCCCAAGGTTCACAGGGGCACCCGTGCCCTCTTCGGGGTTCACGGGATTTGGGATGTGCACGACCCGGGGGACGGCCCGAGACGAACATCGGTGTGCGGCGCCGGGAGGACCGTGGGGTGCTGCTCCCTGCCCGGCGCCGGGTGCCGCGGGGTGCGGCGGGCACGCGGATCCCTCGGGGATCCTCTACGCGGTTCCCGTCAGGTGTTCGGGGCGGACCGGTGTGCGGTCGAGCTGCCGGCCCGTCGCGTTCCGGACGGCCGCGAGGACCGCCGGGGTGGACGACAGGGTCGGGGCCTCGCCGATGCCGCGCAGCCCGTACGGCGCGTGGTCGTCGGCGAGTTCGAGCACGTCGACGGGGATGGTCGGCGTGTCGAGGATGGTGGGGATCAGGTAGTCCGTGAAGGAGGGGTTGCGGACCTTCGCGGTCTTCGGGTCGACGACGATCTCCTCCATGACGGCCACGCCCAGTCCCTGGGTGGTGCCGCCCTGGATCTGGCCGATGACGGACAGCGGGTTGAGGGCCTTGCCGACGTCCTGCGCGCAGGCCAGTTCGATCACCTTGACGAGGCCGAGTTCGGTGTCGACCTCGACCACGGCCCGGTGCGCGGCGAAGGAGTACTGGACGTGGCCGTTGCCCTGGCCGGTGCGCAGGTCGAAGGGTTCCGTCGGCCGGTGCCGCCACTCCTCCTCGACCTCGACGGCGTCGTCGCCGAGCACGTCGGTGAGGTCGGCGAGGACTTCGCCGCCGTCGGTGACGACCTTGCCGCCCTCCAGCAGGAGTTCGGCGGTCGCCCAGGCCGGGTGGGAGGCGCCGAAGCGGCGCCGGCCGAGCTCCAGGACCCGCTCGCGGACCAGTTCGCAGGCGTTCTTGACGGCGCCGCCGGTGACGTACGTCTGCCGCGAGGCGGAGGTCGAGCCGGCGGAGCCCACCCGGGTGTCGGCGGGGTGGATGGTCACCTGGTCGACGCCCAGCTCGGTGCGGGCGATCTGCGCGTGGACGGTGACGCCGCCCTGGCCGACCTCGGCCATCGCGGTGTGCACGGTGGCGACCGGTTCGCCGCCGACGACCTCCATGCGGACCCGGGCGGTGGAGTAGTCGTCGAAGCCCTCGGAGAAGCCGACGTTCTTGATGCCGACCGCGTAGCCGACGCCGCGCACCACGCCCTCGCCGTGCGTGATGTTGGACAAGCCGCCCGGCAGCTGGCGCACGTCGGCGCCCTCGCTGGACTCCCACTGCCGCTCGGGCGGCATCGGCATGGCCTTGACGCGGCGCAGCAGTTCGGCGACCGGCGCCGGGGAGTCGACCCGCTGGCCGGTGGGCAGGAGCGTGCCCTGCTCCATGGCGTTGAGCTGCCGCAGCTCCACCGGGTCCATGCCCAGCTTCGCCGCCAGCTTGTCCATCTGTGCCTCGTAGGCGAAGCACGCCTGGACCGCGCCGAAGCCGCGCATGGCGCCGCAGGGCGGGTTGTTGGTGTAGAGGGCGATCGCCTCGATGTCGACGTCGTCCACGACGTACGGGCCGACGCCGAGCGAGGAGGCGTTGCCGACCACGGCCGGGGAGGCGGAGGCGTACGCGCCGCCGTCCAGCACGATGCGGCACTTGATGTGGGTCAGCCGGCCGTCCGCGGTGGCGCCGTGCTCGTAGAACAGCTTGGCCTGGTGGCGGTGGACGTGGCCGAAGAACGACTCGAACCGGTTGTAGACGATCTTGACGGGCTTGTCGGTGCGCAGTGCGAGGAGGCAGGCGTGGATCTGCATCGACAGGTCCTCGCGGCCGCCGAACGCCCCGCCGACCCCGGCCAGGGTCATCCGCACCTTGTCCTCGGGCAGGCCGAGCACGGGCGCGATCTGGCGCAGGTCGGAGTGCAGCCACTGGGTGGCGACGTAGAGGTGGACGCCGCCGTCCTCCTCCGGCACGGCGAGGCCGGACTCGGGGCCGAGGAAGGCCTGGTCCTGCATGCCGAAGGTGTACTCGCCCTCGACGATCACGTCGGCCCGCTCCCGGGCGGCGGCGACGTCGCCGCGCACGATGGGCTGGCGGTGCACGATGTTGGGGTGCGGGACGTGGCCGGCGTGGTGGTCGTCGCGGTTCTCGTGGACCAGGACCGCGTCGGGGGCGAGGGCGGACGCCTCGTCGGTGACGACGGGCAGTTCCCGGTAGTCGACCTTGATCTTGGCGGCGGCCCGGCGCGCGGTCTCCGGGTGGTCGGCGGCGACGATCGCGACCGGTTCGCCGTGGTGGCGGACCTTGCCGTGGGCGAGGACGGGGGTGTCCTGGATCTCCAGGCCGTAGTTCTTCACCTCGGTGGGCAGGTCGTCGTACGTCAGGACGGCGTACACGCCCGGGGTCGCCAGGGCCTCGCCGGTGTCGATCGACACAATCTCGGCGTGGGCGGTGGTGGAGCGCAGGATGTGCCCCCAGAGCATGTCCTCGTGCCACATGTCGGAGGAGTACGCGAACTCGCCGGTGACCTTGAGGGTGCCGTCCGGGCGGAGGGTCGACTCGCCGATGCCGCCCCGGGCACCCGTGCCCTGTGTGATCTTGGTGGGAACACCGTTCGTCGGCATGGTCAGACCCCCTCGGACTGGCGGGCCGCGGCCAGGCGGACCGCGTCCATGATCTTCTCGTAGCCGGTGCAGCGGCACAGGTTGCCGGACAGGGCCTCGCGGATGTCCGCGTCGCTGGGGGCCGGGTTGCGCTCCAGCATCTCGTCGGCGGCGACCAGCAGGCCCGGGGTGCAGAATCCGCACTGGACGGCGCCCGCGTCGATGAACGCCTGCTGGATCGGGGAGAGTTCGACGCCCTCGCCGGTCTGCGAGTCGGTGCCCGCGGGCGCGGCCTGCGCTCCGGTGGCGTCGTCCGCGGTGCCGCAGGCTCCGGTGCCGCAGGCGCGCTGCCGGGCGTGTTCCGCCAGGCCCTCCACGGTGACGATCTCGCGGCCCTCGGCCTGGCCGGCGGCGACCAGGCAGGAGCACACCGGGACGCCGTCCAGGCGCACGGTGCACGAGCCGCACTCGCCCTGCTCGCAGGCGTTCTTGGAACCGGGCAGGCCCAGCCGTTCGCGCAGCACGTACAGCAGGGACTCGCCCTCCCAGACGTCGTCGGCCTCCTGACGGCGTCCGTTGACGGTGAAGGTGACACGCATCAGGCGGCTCCCTCGGTGAGGTGGCGGGCGCCGCGGTACGACTCCCAGGTCCAGGTCAGGGTGCGGCGGGCCATGACGCCGACCGCGTGGCGGCGGTAGCTCGCGGTGCCGCGCACGTCGTCGATCGGGTTGCAGGCCGCGGCGCACAGGTCGGCGAACTGCTTGGCGACGGACGGGGTGATGATCTTGCCGTTGTCCCAGAAGCCGCCCTCGTCGAGCGCGGCGTTCAGGAACTCCTCGGCCGCCGTCGCCCGAATGGGTGTCGGCGCGGCCGAGCCGATCCCGGTGCGGACCGTGCGGGTGCTCGGGTGCAGGGCGATGCCGAAGGCGCACACGGCGATCACCATCGCGTTGCGGGTGCCGACCTTGGAGAACTGCTGGGGGCCGTCGGCCTTCTTGATGTGGACGGCGCGGATCAGCTCGTCGGGCGCCAGCGCGTTGCGCTTCACGCCGGTGTAGAAGTCGTCGATCGGGATGCGGCGGGAGCCGCGCACCGACTCGGCCTCGACCTCGGCGCCGGCGGCGAGCAGCGCCGGGTGGGCGTCGCCGGCCGGGGAGGCGGTGCCGAGGTTGCCGCCGACGCCGCCGCGGTTGCGGATCTGCGGGGAGGCGACCGTGTGGGAGGCCAGGGCGAGCCCCGGGAGCTCGGCCCGCAGGTGCTCCATGATCTTCGTATAGGGGACGGAGGCGCCGAGCCGCACGCCGTCCTCGCCGGTCTCCCACTCGGAGAGCTCGCCGATGCGGTTGAGGTCCATCAGGTGCTCGGGCCGGCGGTGGTCGAAGTTGATCTCGACCATCACGTCGGTGCCGCCCGCGATCGGCACAGCGGCGGGGTGCTCGGCCTTGGCGGCGAGCGCCTCCTCCCAGCTGGCGGGGCGAAGGAAGTCCATGACCGGCTCTCTTCTTCTTCGTCTCGTGGGTCGTACAGATCGAGCCATCCGGGTGCGGCGGACGGGGCTCGTACTCTGTGCAGTTCACTCGGAGTGCGCTCAGTACACCGCCCGCTGCTCCGCACGGGTCAGTCACGGATTGTCCGAAGGAGTTGGCTGGCCAGCGAGGTCATCTTGTAGATTCGTATGAACGGAGGTCGCCCGTAGCCTCCTCACCTCCTCCGATACCGGGGGAAGCGGTCCAGGAGCGGCCGACGGCGCTGATCAGCCACCCACCGGCCGGACACCGCACCGTTCCTCCCTGGCCCGTCACCGACATCGAGCGAAAGAAACGGCGGCGACGAGAATGCGGCTGCGCGCACTGCTGGACACCGACGCGCTGGGCCTCAAGCTGCTCGGCGGCGAGGACGAACTCGACCGCGGCGTGCGCGGGGTCATGACGACCGACCTGCGCGATCCGAGCCGTTACCTCTCGGGCGGGGAACTGGTGCTGACCGGTCTGGCCTGGCGCCGGGACGCGGCGGACTCCGAACCGTTCGTCAAGGTCCTGGCGCAGGCCGGGGTGGCCGCGCTGGCGGCGGGCACGGCGGAGCTGGGCGAGGTCCCCGACGACCTGGTGGTGGCGTGCGCGCGGCACCGGCTGCCGCTGTTCCGGGTCGACGAGTCGGTGGCCTTCGCGACCGTCACCGAGCACGTCGTCCGGCAGGTGTCCGGGGAGCGCGCCGGGGACCTCGCGGCCGTCGTGGACCGGCACCGGCGGATGATGACCTCGGGCCCGGCGGGCGGCGGCCCCGACGTGGTGCTCGACCTGCTCGGCTCCGACCTCGACCTGCGGGCCTGGGTGCTGTCCCCGGCGGGGCGGCTGATCGCGGCCCCGAAGGAGACGAGCCCCGCGGCGGGCCCGGCGGGCGGCACGGGCCTGCCCGCCGACGTGTGCGCGCGGCTCGCGGCGGAGCAC
>NZ_JAAGMD010000628.1 GCF_010548465.1 Streptomyces sp. SID14436
CAGGGCGGCCACGGCGGCGTGATCGCCGGCCCCGGCGGCGTCGGCCGCGAGCCGGGCCGCCTCCAGGTCCAGGACATCGCTGGGAACGTACGGCCGGACCCCGTCGACGACATCGCGCTGCTCGCGGGCGATGTGCCGCTGCCACAGCGACAGGAGCTTCTCGATCCCGGACGCGTCGAGGGACGGGGCCAGTTCACGCAGTCCGGCCCGGAGGCCGGCGGGTTCGTCGACGAGGGTGCCGAGGACGTCGACCACGACGGCATCGATCTCCGGCTGTGCCATGGGTGGGGCCTCCTGGGCGCGGCGGGGGCGTGACAGTGACCGCTGCCCCGGAGAACCCTGCGGAGGCCGTCCGGATTCCCGGCCTCGACGAAGCCGCCCGCCGCACGCACGAGCGCCCTCCCGGGCCGTCCTCGGGCCGTGGAAGGGCGCTCGCCGTGACCGTCGTCGCGGATACCGCAGCTCGCGGCCGCCGCCGGTCAGTTGTGGCTGTGCAGCACCTCGTTCAGGCCGCCCCAGTTGGCGTGGTTGGGGCGGGCCTCGACCGCGCCGCTGACCGAGTTGCGGCGGAAGAGGATGTTGGAGGCGCCGGAGAGGACGCGGGCCTTGACGATCTCGCCGTCGGGCATGGTGATGCGGGTGCCCGCCGTGACGTACAGGCCGGCCTCCACCACGCACTCGTCGCCGAGGGCGATGCCGACGCCCGCCTCGGCGCCGATCAGGCAGCGTTCGCCGATGGAGATGATGACGTCGCCGCCGCCGGAGAGCGTGCCCATGGTGGACGCGCCGCCGCCGATGTCGGAGCCGTCGCCGATGACCACGCCGGCCGAGATGCGGCCCTCGATCATCGAGGTGCCGAGCGTGCCGGCGTTGAAGTTGACGAAGCCCTCGTGCATGACCGTGGTGCCCGCGGCGAGGTGCGCGCCCAGGCGGACCCGGTCGGCGTCGGCGATGCGGACGCCCTTCGGGGCCACGTAGTCCGTCATGCGGGGGAACTTGTCGACGGACGTGACGGCCAGGTGCAGGCCCTCCGCGCGGGCGTTGAGGCGCACCTTCTCGACGTCGTCGACGGCGACCGGGCCGAGGGAGGTCCAGGCGACGTTGGCGAGGCAGCCGAAGATGCCGTCGAGGTTCAGCCCGTGCGGGCGGACCAGGCGGTGGGAGAGCAGGTGCAGACGCAGGTAGGCGTCGTGGGCGTCGACCGGCTTCTCGTCGAGCGAGGAGATGACCGTGCGGACCGCCACCACCTCGACGCCCCGGCGGGCGTCCGGGCCGGCCGCGGCCGTGGCGCCCCCGCCGAGCAGTTCCGCGGCCCGCTCGGCGGACAGCCGCTCGGTGCCGGACGGCCCCTCGGCCGACGCTGCGGTCAGTTCGGGCGCGGGGAACCAGGTGTCGAGGACGGTTCCGTCGGCGGCGATGGTGGCGAGGCCGGCGGCCACTGCGCCGGAAGGGCTCTGAGCAGTCGTGTCGGTCATGAGGGCAACCTAACCGGCCGGGGCCCGGGGAGGCGAACCGGTGGGCCGGGCGTCTCGGGTACCGGTCCTCCGGTCATACCGCGACGTCGGGGGCGGGCGGCGGGGCGGAGGGCGGCAGGACCCGGGCCAGCACGTCGCGTGCGAAGTCCTCGTCGTACGGCGTGCCCGTCAGCAGCACCTGGAGGCAGATGCCGTCGAGCAGGGCGACCACGGCGCGGGCCGTGACCGGGTCGGTGCGGTGGGCGAGCTGGGCGGCGACGCCCTCGCACCACTCGGCCGCGACGGGGCGCAGGGCGGGGCGGCGCAGGGCGGCGAGGTAGAGCTCGTACTCCAGCTCGACGCCGGTGCGTTCGCCGGCCAGCCACTCGCCCATCACGGCGGCGAGTTCGGACGCGAGGTCGGTGTGCGGGTCCCGCAGCCCGTGGTGCGCCGCGACCACCTTGGCGAAGCCCTCGTTGGCCTGGCGCAGGGCGGCGACCAGCAGTTCGTCGAGGGTCTTGAAGTGGTAGGTGGTGGAGCCGAGCGGTACGTCGGCCTCGGCGGCGACGCTGCGGTGGGTGAGCCCGGCGATGCCGCGCCGGCCCACGACCCGGATCGCCGCGTCGATGATCCGCTGCCGTCGCTCGGGGTCGTAGCGCCGGGCCATCAGTGCGCACCTCCCAGGTTCAGCACCACCACCCCGACGATGATCAGGCCGATGCCGAGGGCCTTGACCGCGGTCAGGCCCTCCCCCATGAAGGCCACGCCGATGGTGGCGATGGCGGCGGTGCCCACCCCGGCCCAGATGGCGTAGGCCGTGCCGACCGCGACGGTGCGCAGGGTCTGCGCGAGGAGGCCGAAGGAGATCACGTACCCGACCAGCGTCAGCAGCGAGGGCCAGAGCCTGCTGAAGCCGTCGCTGTACTTCATGGCGGTGGTGGCGCCCACCTCGGCGGCGATGGCGCCGGCCAGCAGCAGATATCCCATGTGTACAAGCGTACCCATCGATGTGGACGTGCGTACATACCCAGGGCCTGCCGAGAGGGTGTCCGGGCACGACGACGGCCCCCGGCGGGATCGCCGGGGGCCGTCGTGCGGTCGTGCGCGGTGCGGGGTCTCAGACGTTGAAGCCGAGCGCCCGCAGCTGCTCACGGCCGTCGTCCGTGATCTTGTCGGGGCCCCACGGCGGCATCCAGACCCAGTTGATGCGCAGCTCGTTGACCAGGCCGTCCGTGGCGGACTTGGCCTGGTCCTCGATGACGTCCGTCAGCGGACAGGCCGCCGAGGTCAGGGTCATGTCGATGGTCGCCACGTTCGAGTCGTCGACGTGGACGCCGTAGATCAGGCCGAGGTTGACGACGTCGATGCCCAGTTCGGGGTCGACGACGTCCATCAGGGCCTCGCGGACCTCTTCCTCCGAGGCCGGTTTCATCTGCACGGTCTCGCTCATGCCGTTGTCCTTTCGGCGTCGGAGCCCAGAGCCTGGGCCGTCGCGTCCTTCCACGCCATCCAGCTGAGGAGGGCGCACTTCACCCGGGCCGGGTACTTGGAGACCCCGGCGAACGCGACCGCGTCCTCCAGGATCTCCTCCATCGCGTCGTCCGGCTCGATCTTCCCCTTGGACTGCATCAGCTCCAGGAAGGTCTCCTGGACCCGCTGTGCGTCGGTCAGATCTTTGCCGACCAGCAGTTCGTTCAGCACGGAGGCGCTCGCCTGGCTGATCGAGCAGCCCTGCCCCTCGTAGCTGACGTCCCGGACGGTCGTGCCGTCGTACTTGACCCGCAGGGTGATCTCGTCACCGCACGTCGGGTTGACGTGGTGCACCTCGGCGTCGCCATCCCGCAAGCCCCGCCCGTGCGGGTTCTTGTAGTGGTCCAGGATGACTTCCTGGTACATCGAATCCAGCTTCACGCCCAGCCAGCCCCTCAGCCGAAGAAGTTCCGTACGTGCTCCAGTCCGTCGACCAGAGCATCGATCTCGGCCGGCGTGGAGTACAGATAGAACGACGCTCGCGTGGTCGCAGGAATTCCGTACCGGAGGCAGACCGGGCGGGCGCAGTGGTGGCCGACCCGGACCGCGAGGCCCTGTTCGTCGAGGACCTGACCCACGTCGTGCGGGTGGATGTCCCCGAGGGTGAAGGAGATCGCCGCCGCGCGGTCCTCGGCCGTGGCGGGGCCGATGATGCGCAGGTCGGGGACCTCGCCCAGCCGTTTGACGGCGTACTCGGTGAGCGCGTGCTCGTGGGCGAGGATCTTGTCCATGCCGATGGCCTGGAGGTAGTCGATCGCCGCGCCGAGGCCGACCGCCTGCGCGATCGGGGGGGTGCCCGCCTCGAACTTGTGCGGGGCGGGCGCGTAGGTCGACGAGTGCATCGACACGGTCTCGATCATCTCGCCGCCGCCGAGGAACGGAGGCAGGTCCTCCAGCAGTTCCTGGCGGCCCCACAGGACGCCGATGCCGGTCGGACCGCACATCTTGTGGCCGGTGAAGGCCACGAAGTCGGCCTGGAGCGCCTGCACGTCGACCGGCATGTGCGGGGCGGCCTGGGAGGCGTCGATGCAGACGAGCGCGCCGACCTCCTGGGCGCGACGGACGATCGCCTCGACCGGGTTGAGGGTGCCCAGGATGTTGGAGACCAGCACGAAGGAGACGATCTTCGTCTTCTCGGTGATGACCTCGTCGATGTTGGACAGGTCGAGCCGGCCGTCGTCGGTCAGGCCGAACCACTTCAGCTTCGCTCCGGTGCGCTGCGCGAGCAGCTGCCACGGCACGATGTTGGAGTGGTGCTCCATCTCCGTGATGACGATCTCGGTCTCGTGGTCCACGCGGTAGGGCTCGTCGGCCCAGCCGAGCATGTTCGCCACGAGGTTGAGCGACTCGGAGGCGTTCTTGGTGAAGATCACCTCGTCGCGGCTGGGCGCGTTGATGAACGCGGCGACCTTGTCGCGCGCGCCCTCGTACAGCGCCGTGGCCTCCTCGGCGAGCACATGCACACCGCGGTGGACGTTGGCGTTGTGGCGCTCGTAGTACTCACTGAGTGCGTCCAGCACCTGGCGCGGCTTCTGCGAGGTCGCCGCGTTGTCCAGGTACACGAGCTTCCGGCCGTCGTGGACCTGACGGTCCAGGACGGGGAAGTCCTTGCGGATCGCCTCGGTGTCGAGGAGGCCCGGCAGCAATGTCACGCGGATGCGCCACCCTTCGTGTCGACTCCGTCGCGCTTCGTGTATGCCTCGTAGCCCTCCGCCTCCAGCTTGTCGGCCAGCTCGGCACCGCCGGACTCGACGATACGGCCGTCGGCGAACACGTGGACGTGGTCGGGCTTGATGTAGCGCAGGATGCGCGTGTAGTGCGTGATGAGCAGGGTGCCCACGTCACCGGACTCGCGGACCCGGTTGACGCCCTCGGACACGATGCGCAGGGCGTCGACGTCCAGGCCGGAGTCGGTCTCGTCGAGGACGGCGACCTTCGGCTTGAGCAGCTCCAGCTGGAGGATCTCGTGGCGCTTCTTCTCACCGCCGGAGAAGCCCTCGTTGACGTTGCGCTCGGCGAAGGCCGGGTCGATGTTGAGGCGCTCCATGGCCTCCTTGACCTCCTTCACCCAGGTGCGCAGCTTGGGGGCCTCGCCGCGGATCGCGGTGGCGGAGGTGCGCAGGAAGTTGGAGACCGAGACACCGGGGACCTCGACCGGGTACTGCATGGCGAGGAACACGCCGGCGCGGGCGCGCTCGTCGACGGACATCTCCAGGACGTCCTCGCCGTCGAGGGTCACGGAGCCGCTGGAGACGGTGTACTTGGGGTGACCGGCGAGCGCGTAGGCGAGCGTCGACTTGCCCGAGCCGTTGGGGCCCATGATGGCGTGCGTCTCGCCCTGCTTCACGGTGAGGTCGACGCCCTTGAGGATTTCCTTCGTGGCGTTGTCGGCCTCGACGGTGACGTGCAGGTCTCGGATTTCAAGCGTTGCCATGGGTGCCTCAGGACTCCTGGGTGACGGAGACGAGCACGTCGTCCCCTTCGATCTTTACGGGGTATACGGGAACGGGGCGGGTCGCCGGGAGGGCGTCGGGCTTGCCGGAGCGGAGGTCGAAACGCGAACCGTGCAGCCAGCACTCGATGTGGCAGTCGTCCACCTCGCCCTCCGACAGGGACACGTTCGCGTGCGAGCAGATGTCGTTGATCGCGAACACCTCCCCGCAGGTCTGCACGATGGAGACCGGCGTGCCGTCGAGTTCCACCCGCTTGGGGGTGTCCTCCTCCAGCTCGCTCAGCCCGCAGGCGCGTACGAAGCTCATCCGACCGCCGCCTCCAGTTCCTCCTCGATCTTGGCGATCAGGCGCTCCTCGAGGTCGGCGACGCCGATCTGCTGGACCAGCTCGGCGAAGAAGCCGCGCACCACCAGGCGGCGGGCGTCCTTCTCCGGGATGCCGCGGGCCATCAGGTAGAACAGCTGCTCGTCGTCGAAGCGGCCGGTCGCGGAGGCGTGGCCGGCGCCGACGATCTCACCGGTCTCGATCTCCAGGTTGGGCACGGAGTCGACCCGGGCGCCGTCGGTGAGCACCAGGTTGCGGTTCATCTCGTAGGTGTCGGTGCCCTCGGCCGCGGCCTCGATGAGGACGTCGCCGATCCACACGGCGTGCGCGTCGTCGCCCTGGAGCGCGCCCTTGTAGACGACGTTCGACTTGCAGTGCGGGACGTTGTGGTCGACCAGGAGGCGGTGCTCCTGGTGCTGGCCGGCGTCGGTGAAGTACAGGCCGAACAGCTCGGCCTCACCGCCGGGGCCGGCGTAGGCGACCCGCGGGTGCAGTCGGACGACGTCGCCGCCGAAGGTGACGACGACGGACTTGAAGGTGGCGTCGCGGCCGACCAGCGCGTTGTGCTGGGCGGCGTGCACGGCCTTGTCGTCCCAGTCCTGGACCGAGACGACGGTCAGCTTGGCGCCGTCGCCGAGCACGAACTCGACGTTGGCGGCGAGCACCGCGTCGCCGGTGTGGTCGATGACCACGACGGCCTCGGCGAAGGCGCCGAGCTCGATGACCTGGTGGGCGTAGGCGGTGCCGCCCTCGCCGTGCACCGCGATGCGGATCGGCTCAGTGAGGACGGCCTCCTTGGGCACGGTCACGACCGAGGCCTGCTCGAAGGCGGAGTACGCCTGGGCGGCGACGCGGTCCACCGGGGTGCCGGCGCGGCCGAGCCGCGCGTCGTCCCGGCCGACCGTCTCGACGACGACGCCCTCCGGCGCCTGGACGGCGACCTTGATGCCGCCGTCGGCGGTGGCGGTGCCGTCGTGCAGCCCGCGCAGCCGCTCCAGCGGGGTGAACCGCCACTCCTCCTCGCGGCCGTGGGGGACGGGGAAGTCCGCCACGTCGAAGGACGGGGGAGCGCTCATGCGGGTGGCGACGGTCGACTCGGCGGCCACCGCGATCGAACCAGCGGTCGCGGAACCGACCGGGATGTTAGGAGCCTCAGCCATGGCTGTCGTAGTGCTCGCTTTCCTTTGCGTAAGGGGGCTTGACGGAACGGCGCCGGTGGCTAGCCGACCGCGCCTTCCATCTGGAGCTCGATCAGCCGGTTGAGCTCGAGGGCGTACTCCATCGGCAGCTCCTTGGCGATCGGCTCGACGAAGCCGCGCACGATCATGGCCATCGCCTCGTCCTCGCTCAGACCGCGGCTCATCAGGTAGAAGAGCTGGTCCTCGGAGACCTTGGAGACGGTCGCCTCGTGGCCCATGGACACGTCGTCCTCGCGGACGTCCACGTAGGGGTAGGTGTCCGAGCGGGAGATCGTGTCGACCAGCAGCGCGTCGCAGAGCACGTTGGACTTGGAGCCCGGGGCGCCCTCGCCGATCTCGATCAGGCCGCGGTAGGAGGTGCGGCCACCGCCGCGGGCCACCGACTTGGAGACGATGTTGGACGAGGTGTTCGGGGCCATGTGGACCATCTTGGCGCCCGCGTCCTGGTGCTGTCCCTCGCCGGCGAAGGCGATGGACAGGGTCTCGCCCTTGGCGTGCTCGCCCATGAGGTAGACGGCCGGGTACTTCATCGTCACCTTGGAGCCGATGTTGCCGTCGACCCACTCCATGGTCGCGCCCTCGTAGGCCACGGCGCGCTTGGTGACCAGGTTGTAGACGTTGTTCGACCAGTTCTGGATGGTCGTGTAGCGGCAGCGGGCGTTCTTCTTGACGATGATCTCGACGACCGCGGAGTGCAGCGAGTCCGACTTGTAGATCGGCGCGGTGCAGCCCTCGACGTAGTGCACGTAGGCACCCTCGTCGACGATGATCAGGGTCCGCTCGAACTGGCCCATGTTCTCGGTGTTGATCCGGAAGTAGGCCTGGAGCGGGATCTCCACGTGCACGCCCTTCGGCACGTAGATGAAGGAGCCGCCGGACCACACGGCCGTGTTCAGCGCGGCGAACTTGTTGTCACCGGCCGGGATGACCGTGCCGAAGTACTCCTTGAAGAGCTCGGGGTGCTCCTTCAGGGCGGTGTCGGTGTCCAGGAAGATGACGCCCTGCTCCTCCAGGTCCTCACGGATCTGGTGGTAGACGACCTCCGACTCGTACTGCGCGGCGACACCGGCGACCAGGCGCTGCTTCTCCGCCTCCGGGATGCCCAGCTTGTCGTAGGTGTTCTTGATGTCCTCGGGCAGGTCCTCCCAGGACTGCGCCTGCTTCTCCGTGGAGCGCACGAAGTACTTGATGTTGTCGAAGTCGATGCCCGACAGGTCCGAGCCCCAGTTCGGCATGGGCTTCTTCTCGAACAGGCGCAGGCCCTTGAGGCGGAGCTTGGTCATCCACTCCGCCTCGTCCTTCTTCGACGAGATGTCCTTGACGACGTCCTCGTTGAGACCACGCTTGGCAGCAGCGCCGGCCTCGTCGGAGTCGGCCCAGCCGTACTCGTACTTGCCCAGGCCTTCGAGCTCGGGGTGGGCAGTCTCCGTGGGGAGAGTCATGCGGGGTTCCTCCCGGACGTGCTTGCAGGTGCGTGGTGGGAAATCTTGGGGATGTACGTCGTGCAGACGCCGTCGCCGTGGGCGATGGTCGCCAGCCGCTGCACATGCGTACCGAGGAGCTCGGCGAAAAATTCCGTCTCGGCCTCGCACAGCTGCGGAAACTGTTCGGCGGCGTGGGCGATGGGGCAGTGGTGCTGGCAGAGCTGCTCGCCGACCGGTGCACTGCGCGCCGTCGCAGCGTACCCGTCCGCGCTCAGGGCCCTGGCCAGCGCTTCCGTCCGCTCCTCGGGGGGTGCGGCCTCGACCGCCGCCCGGTACGCGTCCGCGTGGGCGGCGATCCGTGCGCGGGCGAACGCGGTGATCGCGTCACCGCCGCCCTCCTTCTCGCCGATCCAGCGCAGTGCGTCCACGGCCAGCTTGTCGTAGGACTGGTCGAACGCGTCCCGGCCGCAGTCGGTGAGCGCGAACACCTTGGCCGGGCGTCCGCGCGTGCGCGCGCCGTAGACCCGTCGCTCGCGTGCGGCCACGACGTTGTCCGTGACCAGGGCGTCCAGGTGCCGGCGCACAGCGGCCTGGGTGAGCCCCAGGCGCTGGGCCAGCTCGGCGACGGTCGACGGGCCGTGGTCCAGGATGGACCGGGCGACGCGGTTGCGGGTGGACCGCTCACCGGTTGCCAGTTCCTCGTGGGGAGCCTCGCCAACGTTTTTCACAACGCCATTGTTGCGTAATTCATCCGGCCCGGGCAAGCCGCGCCCGGACGGCATGATCGTGCGCTGCATCACTTAGGTAAACCTAACGCGACCTGCGGAAACGATCTTTGATCGATCAAAGAGGCCGGTGGCGGCACCCGCGGTCCGGCCGGCGTCACGATCCTCCCGCACGGGTTTGCGCACCCCCGGCCCGGGGGGACCGGCCGCCTCCCTAGACTCGTGACCCATGCGAAGTGAGCCCGTGGTCCAGGTCCAGGCCCTGGTGAAGCGGTACGGCACGAAGACCGCGGTGAACGGCCTCGACCTGGTGGCCCGGCAGGGTGTGACCGCCGTGCTCGGACCCAACGGCGCGGGCAAGACGACCACCGTCGAGACCTGCGAGGGGTACCGGCGGCCCGACTCCGGCACGGTGCGCGTCCTGGGCCTCGACCCCCTGCGGCAGTCCGCCGCGCTCCGGCCCCGGATCGGCGTGATGCTCCAGTCCGGCGGCGTCTACTCGGGCGCGCGCGCCGACGAGATGCTGCGGCACGTGGCGAAGCTGCACGCGCACCCACTGGACGTGGACGCGCTGATCGAACGGCTCGGGCTCGGTTCCTGCGGACGCACCTCCTACCGGCGGCTGTCCGGCGGCCAGCAGCAGCGGCTCGCCCTGGCGATGGCCGTCGTCGGACGCCCCGAGCTGGTGTTCCTCGACGAGCCGACCGCCGGCCTCGACCCCCAGGCCCGCCGCGCCACCTGGGACCTCGTGCGCGACCTGCGCGACGACGGGGTCTCCGTCATCCTCACCACCCACCACATGGACGAGGCCGAGCAGCTCTCCGACGACGTGGCGATCATCGACGCGGGAAGGGTGATCGCCCAGGGCTCCCCCGAGGAACTGTGCCGGGGCGGCGCCGAGAACACGCTCCGCTTCAGCGGGCGCCCCGGCCTGGACGTGGCCTCGCTGCTGAAGGCCCTGCCCCCGGACACGGCGGCCGACGAACCGGCCCCCGGCTCCTACCGGGTGCTCGGCAAGGTCGACCCCCAGCTGCTCGCCACCGTCACGTCCTGGTGCGCGCAGAACGGGGTCATGCCGGACCGGATCTCGGTGGAACGGCACACCCTGGAGGACGTCTTCCTGGAGCTGACGGGCAAGGAGCTGCGCTCATGACGGCGACCGGTACCTACGCGCCCCGGCCGGGTGCGGCCCCGTTGCCGCGGATGATCGCGGCGCAGGCGGTGCTCGAGACGAAGATGCTGCTGCGCAACGGCGAGCAGCTGCTGCTCACCGTGGTGATCCCGACGCTGCTGCTGGTGCTGTTCAGCACCGTGGACATCGTCGACACCGGTGAGGGGCGGGCGGTGGACTTCCTCGCCCCCGGCATCCTCGCGCTCGCCGTGATGTCGACGGCGTTCACCGGGCAGGCCATCGCGACCGGCTTCGAGCGGCGCTACGGGGTGCTGAAGCGGCTCGCCGCGTCCCCGCTGCCCCGCTGGGGCCTGATGACCGCCAAGTCGCTGTCCGTCCTGGTCACCGAGATCCTCCAGGTCCTCCTGGTGGCCGTGATCGCCCTCTCCCTCGGCTGGTCGCCGCGGGGCAACCCGTTCGCGGTGTTCCTGCTGCTGGTGCTGGGCACCGCCGCCTTCTCCGGGCTGGGCCTGCTGATGGCGGGCACCCTGAAGGCGGAGGCGACCCTCGCCGCGGCCAACCTGGTGTTCCTGCTGCTGCTGATCGGCGGCGGGGTCGTGGTGCCGCTGGACAAGTTCCCGGACGCGGCGCAGGGCGTGCTCGGCCTGCTGCCGATCTCGGCGCTGTCGGAGGGCCTGCGGGACGTCCTGCAGCACGGGGCCGGGATGCCGTGGGGCAGCCTGGCCGTGCTCGCCGCGTGGGCGGTCGCGGGACTCGCGGCCGCGGGGAAGTTCTTCCGCTGGGAGTGAGAGGGACCGAGCCACCATGCCCATGGACGACCCTCGTGAAAGCGTGCACAAGCCGCGCCCTACGATGGGACGCGTGCCAAACGTGACCCGCGCCGACGCCCAGAGCGCGCTGCGCAACCCGCTCGCCTTCATCGCCGCACGCTGGACCCCGGATCCCCGGACGGTCCGGCGGGCGGCTCTCGCCGCGCTCGTCATGTCGGTGGTCATCGTGGTCACCGGGGGCGCCGTGCGGCTGACCGGCTCGGGCCTCGGCTGCCCGACCTGGCCCAAGTGCACCGACGACTCGATCACCGCGACCCGCGAGATGGGCGTGCACGGGGTCATCGAGTTCGGCAACCGTCTGCTGACCTACGTGCTGTGCGCGGCCGTCGGCTGGGCGATCGTGGCCGCGCGGTCCGCGAAGCCGGCCCGGCGGGGCGTGATCCGGCTGGGCTGGGCCCAGTTCTGGATCGTCATGGGCAACGCCGTCCTCGGCGGGATCGTGGTCCTGGTCGGCCTGAACCCGTACACGGTCGCGGCGCACTTCATGCTCTCGTCGGCGCTGATCGCGGTGGCCACGGTGATGTGGCAGCGGGTCCGCGAGGGCGACGGGGAGCCCCGGCCGCTCGTCGGCAAGGCCGTGCAGCAGCTGGTGTGGTTCCTGGTGGCCGCCGCGGTGCTGCTGATCGCCGTCGGCACGGTGGTGACCGGTGCGGGGCCGCACGCGGGCGACTCCAGCGAGGTCGAGCGGATGCCGCTGGACTGGGAGACGGTCAGCAAGCTGCACGCGGTCCTGGCGTGGATCGTGGTGACGCTGACGTTCGCGCTGTGGTTCGTGCTGAAGGCGGTCGACGCTCCCCGGGGGCCGTTGCACCGCACGCGTGAGCTGTTCGTCATCCTGCTGCTCCAGGGCGTCATCGGCTACGTCCAGTACTTCACCGACCTCCCCGAGGTGCTGGTCGGCCTGCACATGTTCGGGTCGTGCGTGATGTGGATCTGGGTCGTACGGCTGCTGATGTCGCTGCGGGAGCGCCCCGAGGCGGCGCCCGACGTGCCGGGCCCGTCGCCGGAGGCCACGCTCACCAACGCCTGACCGCAGGCTCCGGGCACCCCGGCACCGCGGGGGCCGCCGGTCCCGGTCGGTCACTCCAGTCCGTACACCCGCCGTGCGTTCCCCTCGGCCAGCAGGCCGGCCACGCGCTCCGCGTCCGGCAGCGCCCACGCGCCCTCGGCGACCCAGGTGCCGAGCACCCGGGCCAGCGCGTCGCGGAACAGCCGGGCGCCCACGACGTGCAGTTCGGGCAGTCCGCGGGCGCCGCTGGAGAAGAGGATCTTGCCGAACGGGGCGAGTTCCAGGATCTCCGCGAGCACGGTCGCCGCACGGGCCCCGGTCCGCACCAGGGCGGCCCCGGAGTCCGCGTAGACGTGGGGGAACACCCCGGCGAGATGGGCGGCGTGCCGGTGGTAGGGGTAGCCGTGCAGCAGCACCAGGTCGGTGCCCAGTCCCGCGGTGGCCCGCACGAAGTCGCTGAGCAGCACCGGGTCGGTGCGGTCGATGCGGGCGCCCGGGTCACCGAGCCCGGCGTGCAGTTGCAGCGGCCGGCCGGAGGCGACGGCGATCCACAGCAGGTGCCGCAGCAGGACGGGGTCGCTCAGCTCGCCGCCGACCGGCCGGGCCGCCAGCCAGCGCCCCGCCGCCCCCCGCACCTCCCCCGGCCCGGGCGGCTCCGGGACGAGGGCCAGCCCGTGCCGCAGACCGGCGACGGACGTGAAGGCGACGGCGTGGGCGGCCGCGCCGTGCACCGACTCGGCGAGGTTGGCGAGGAAGGACTCCACGGTGCCGGAGGTGTCGGCGACCTGCTCGGCCAGCTGTTCCAGGCGCACGATCTCGTGCGCCTCGGCGTCCCCGGCGGCCGCCAGCTCGGCGGGGCCCGTGAGGTCGCCCGGCAGCCCCGTGTCGACCAGGTAGGTGGTGATGCCGCTGCCCCGCAGCAGCCGGCGCCCTGCCTCGGCGACGCCCAGCTCCCGGCGCCGGGCGAGGTACCGGGCGGGCGGGCAGTGCGGTTCCAGGCCGAGCAGCGGCGGGCACCAGCGGCGCACCGCGAAGCCGGTCTGGGTGTCGAAGAGGGTGGTGCCCGGTGCGGGCGGGCCCTCGGTGCGGGACAGCTGGGCCTCGAAGGTGCCGAGGCCCAGCTCCGTGCGCAGGACGCCGTGGCAGTACTGGTCCACCAGGGACGGCGTGTCGATCATCCGGGCTCCCCGTGACGGGACCGTGCGCTCCCCACCGACCCGTCGCCGGGTCCCGCGCTCCTACGGTCCTAACGGGTGAGGGCGCCCTCAGGTGTTGCTCGGGCCGCCCACCTGGATGCCCGCCATGCGGGACCACTCGTACGGGCCGGTCCTGACCCGGGCGGCGAACTCGCCGTCGAACTCCTCGTGGACGGTGATGCCCGCCTTCTCGACGGCCTGCCGGGCGATGTCGGTGGAGGGGGCCACCAGGTCGCCCCAGTCGCCGTTCTCGGCGACGAGGACGATGCGGGCGCCGCGCCGACCGAGGTGGGCGACGTGCCCCTCTGTCGTGCCGTGGCGCTTGGCGAAGCTGTTGATCTGCTGGGCGAGCCGGTCCGCCTTGCGTGCGGCCTTCTGCGCGGCCTTCGGGTCCGCCTGCTGCGTGTCTGCCATGGTCAGGATGCTACCGACGGGTAGATCGAACGGCGACGGGCGGGGTCCGTGGCCTTGGCCACTGTGCCCCGCCCGTACGGCGTTTCGGTGAGGTGCCGCTACCGCAGGAAGGGGTCCACGGCGATCGCGACGAACAGCAGGGAGACGTAGGTGATGGACCAGTGGAACAGGCGCATCTCCTTGAGCTTGGCGCCCGTCACCTCGGCCTTGGCCCGGTTCAGCAGCGCGTGCGCCTCCCACAGCCACCAGCCGCCGGCCGCCAGGGCGACCGCGGTGTAGAACCAGCCGGTGTAGCCCAGCGGGGTGAGCAGCAGGGAGACCGCCACCATGACCCAGCTGTAGAGGACGATCTGCTTGGCGACGGCCTTGTTGCCGGCGATGACCGGCAGCATCGGTACGCCCACCCGCGCGTAGTCCTCCTTCACCTTCATGGACAGCGGCCAGTAGTGCGGCGGCGTCCAGAAGAAGATGACGAGGAAGAGCACGACCGGCGCCCAGGACAGCGAGTTGGTGACCGCGGACCAGCCGATCAGCACCGGCATGCAGCCCGCGATGCCGCCCCACACGATGTTCTGCGCGGTGCGCCGCTTCAGGATCATCGTGTAGACGACCACGTAGAAGAGGAGGGCGCCGAGCGCGAGCCAGGCCGACAGCCAGTTGACGGTCAGGCCGAACAGCAGGGTGGAGACGACCGCCAGGGCGATGCCGAAGGTGAGGCACTCGCGCGGGCTGACCATGCCGGTCACCAGCGGCCGCTGCGCGGTGCGGTCCATCAGCGCGTCGATGTCGCGGTCGATGTACATGTTGAGCGCGTTGGCCCCGCCCGCCGACAGGTAGCCGCCCACGCAGGTGAGCAGCACCAGCGTCAGGTCGGGCACGCCCTGCTGCGCCAGGAACATCACCGGCACGGTGGTGATGAGGAGCAGCTCGATGATCCGCGGCTTGGTGAGGGCCACGAACGCCATCACGCGGGCCCCGAACGGCCGACGGGCCGGGCTCTGGCTGGCCCCCAGTACTCCCGGTGGACGGGATTCAACGGCCGTCACGCACACCCCTACAGAGACATCCCAGCAAGCCTCGGCGTGTGAAGCCACGGTAAAGGCTCGCGCGTACCACGCCACTGTAGACGTTGCCCAGACCCGGACATTCGCGGGGGTGGGCTCGTGTTGGAAGACGGCGTCGCGGGGGGTCTCCCGGGGGGTCCCGGAGGTGCGGATCGAAGCTCGATTGAGCACCCGGATGAGCGGCTCCGTATTCATCTGCCGAATGCCGGTGCTTCCCGGTCGGGAGGCGGATCCCGAGGAGGCCCGGCAGTCTGGAATGGCTCGAAAAATCGCACGTCCTACGGGGGTAGGCTCGACCACGCCGGTGGGAAATCACCGGCATCCGACATGTGGAGAGGAGCCCTGACTCAGGGTGAGCACCAAGCCGACCACCACAGACCTCGAGTGGACCGAACTGGACCAGCGGGCCGTGGACACCGCCCGCGTCCTGGCCGCCGATGCCGTACAGAAGGTTGGCAACGGCCATCCGGGTACGGCGATGAGCCTCGCGCCCGCTGCCTACACCCTCTTCCAGAAGGTGATGCGCCACGACCCGGCCGATGCGAACTGGGTCGGACGCGACCGTTTCGTGCTGTCCGCCGGCCACTCGTCCCTGACCCTCTACACCCAGTTGTACCTGGCCGGCTTCGGCCTGGAGCTGGACGATCTGAAGTCCTTCCGCACCTGGGGCTCGAAGACCCCGGGCCACCCGGAGTACGGACACACCACGGGCGTGGAGACGACGACCGGCCCGCTGGGTCAGGGCGTCGCCAACGCGGTCGGCATGGCGATGGCCGCCCGGTACGAGCGCGGCCTGTTCGACCCCGAGGCGCCGCAGGGCGAGTCCCCCTTCGACCACTACGTCTACTGCATCGCCGGTGACGGCTGCCTCCAGGAGGGCATTTCCGCCGAGGCGTCCTCGATGGCGGGCCACCAGAAGCTGGGCAACCTGGTGCTGCTGTGGGACGACAACCACATCTCGATCGAGGGCGACACCGAGACGGCCGTCTCGGAGGACACCGTCAAGCGGTACGAGGCGTACGGCTGGCACGTGCAGCGGGTGGCCCCGAAGCCGGACGGCGACCTGGACCCGCACGCGCTCTACGACGCGATCGAGGAGGCGAAGAAGGTCACCGACCGGCCGTCCTTCATCGCCATGCGCTCGATCATCGCCTGGCCCGCGCCGAACGCGCAGAACACCGAGGCCGCGCACGGCTCCGCGCTCGGCGAGGAGGAGGTCGCGGCCACCAAGCGCGTCCTGGGCTTCGACCCGGAGCAGAGCTTCGAGGTGTCCGACGAGGTCATCGCGCACACCCGCAAGGCCCTGGAGCGCGGCAGCCGCGCGAAGGCCGAGTGGGAGAAGTCCTTCCAGGAGTGGCGCTCGGCCAACCCGGAGCGCGCGGCCGAGTTCGACCGGGTCGCGGCCGGTGAGCTGCCCAAGGGCTGGGAGGACAGCATCCCGGTGTTCGAGCCGGGCAAGGGGGTCGCCACCCGTGCCGCCTCCGGCAAGGTGCTGCAGGCCCTCGGCGCGGTGATCCCGGAGCTGTGGGGCGGCTCGGCCGACCTGGCGGGCTCCAACAACACCACGATCGACAAGACGTCGTCCTTCCTCCCGGCGGACAACCCGCTGCCCGAGGCGGACCCGTACGGCCGGACGATCCACTTCGGCATCCGCGAGCACGCCATGGCCGCGGAGATGAACGGCATCGCGCTGCACGGCAACACCCGGATCTACGGCGGCACCTTCCTGGTGTTCTCCGACTACATGCGCAACGCGGTGCGGCTGTCGGCCCTGATGCACCTGCCGGTGACGTACGTGTGGACGCACGACTCCATCGGTCTGGGCGAGGACGGCCCGACGCACCAGCCGGTCGAGCACCTGGCCTCGCTGCGCGCCATCCCCGGCCTGAACGTCGTGCGCCCCGCGGACGCCAACGAGACCGCGATCGCCTGGCGGGAGATCCTCAAGCGCTGGACCAAGGAGTTCGGCGTGGGCGCCCCGCACGGCCTGGCGCTGACCCGGCAGGGCGTGCCGACGTACGAGCCGAACGAGGACGCGGCCCGCGGCGGCTACGTGATGTTCGAGGCCGACGGCGGTGAGCCGCAGCTGATCCTGATCGCGACCGGTTCCGAGGTGCACGTGGCGGTGGAGGCGCGCGAGCGGCTCCAGGCCGAGGGCGTGCCGACGCGCGTGGTGTCCATGCCGTCCGTGGAGTGGTTCGAGGAGCAGGACCAGGGGTACCGGGACAGCGTCCTGCCGCCGTCCGTGCGGGCGCGCGTCGCGGTGGAGGCCGGCATCGGTCTCACCTGGCACAAGTACGTCGGGGACGCCGGGCGCATCGTGTCCCTGGAGCACTTCGGTGCGTCGGCCGACGGCAAGGTGCTGTTCGAGAAGTTCGGCTTCACGGCCGACAACGTGGCCGCCGTCGCCCGGGAATCGCTCACCGCTGCTCAGCGCTGACGCTCATACACGACACGTAGGAGATGGAAATTCCATGACCGACGCACTCAAGCGCCTCTCCGAGGAAGGCGTCGCGATCTGGCTGGACGACCTGTCGCGCAAGCGCATCACGTCCGGCAACCTCGCCGAGCTGATGGACCAGCAGCACGTCGTGGGCGTCACCACCAACCCGACGATCTTCCAGAAGGCGATCAGCGAGGGCGACGGCTACGACACGCAGCTCACCGACCTCGCCGCCCGCAAGGTCACCGTCGAAGAGGCCATCCGCATGATCACCACGGCGGACGTCCGGGACGCCGCCGACATCCTGCGCCCGGTGTTCGACTCCACCGACGGCCGGGACGGCCGGGTCTCGATCGAGGTCGACCCGCGCCTGGCGCACGACACCCGGGCGACCGTCGCGGAGGCCAAGCAGCTGGCGTGGCTGGTGGACCGCCCCAACACCCTGATCAAGATCCCGGCGACCGAGGCCGGCCTCCCGGCGATCGCCGAGACCATCGGCCTGGGCATCAGCGTGAACGTCACGCTGATCTTCTCCCTGGAGCGCTACCGCAAGGTGATGGACGCGTTCCTGACCGGCCTGGAGAAGGCCCGGGAGCGCGGCCTGGACCTGTCGAAGATCCACTCCGTGGCCTCGTTCTTCGTGTCCCGCGTGGACACCGAGATCGACAAGCGGCTCGACGCCCTGGGCACCGACGAGGCCAAGGCGCTGCGCGGCAAGGCCGCCATCGCCAACGCGCGCCTCGCCTACCAGGCCTACGAGGAGATCTTCTCCTCCGACCGCTGGAACGCGCTGGAGCGCGAGGGCGCCAACAAGCAGCGTCCGCTGTGGGCGTCCACCGGTGTGAAGGACAAGGCGTACCAGGACACCATGTACGTCACCGAGCTGGTCGCGCCGAACACGGTCAACACCATGCCCGAGGCCACCCTGTTCGCCACCGAGGACCACGGCGAGATCACCGGCGACACCGTCTCCGGCACCTACGAGCAGGCGCGCGCCGACCTCGACGCGGTGGAGAAGCTGGGCATCTCCTACGACGAGGTCGTCCAGCTCCTGGAGGACGAGGGCGTCGAGAAGTTCGAGGCGTCCTGGAACGACCTGCTGAAGTCGACCGAGGCGGAGCTGTCGCGCCTCGCCCCCTCGGAGGGCTGACACGTTGTCGAGCAGCAACCCGCTGCGTGACCCCGCGGACCGGCGGCTCCCGCGCATCGCGGGGCCGTCGGGCCTGGTCATCTTCGGCGTCACGGGCGACCTGTCACGCAAGAAGCTCATGCCCGCGGTCTACGACCTGGCCAACCGCGGCCTGCTCCCGCCGGGCTTCTCGCTGGTCGGCTTCGCCCGCCGGGAGTGGGCCCACGAGGACTTCGCGCAGGAGGTCCACGACGCGGTCAAGGAGCACGCCCGCACTCCCTTCCGGGAGGAGGTCTGGCAGCAGCTCATCCAGGGGATGCGGTTCGTCCAGGGCACCTTCGACGACGACGACGCCTTCGAGCGGTTGCGCGGCACCATCGAGGAGCTGGACAAGGCACAGGGCACGGGCGGCAACTTCGCCTTCTACCTGTCGGTGCCGCCGCGCTCCTTCCCGGTGGTCATCCAGCAGCTGAAGAAGCACGGCCTGGCGGACCAGACGGGCGGTTCCTGGCGGCGGGCGGTCATCGAGAAGCCGTTCGGGCACGACCTGAGGTCGGCCGAGGAACTGAACGCGATCGTCCACGAGGTGTTCGCCCCGGACCAGGTCTTCCGGATCGACCACTACCTGGGCAAGGAGACCGTCCAGAACATCCTGGCGCTGCGCTTCGCCAACACCATGTTCGAACCGATCTGGAACCGGTCGTTCGTCGACCACGTGCAGATCACCATGGCCGAGGACATCGGCATCGGCGGCCGGGCCGGCTACTACGACGGCATCGGCGCGGCCCGCGACGTCATCCAGAACCACCTGCTGCAACTGCTGGCGCTGACCGCGATGGAGGAGCCCGCCTCCTTCGGAGCGGACGCGCTGGCCGCCGAGAAGACCAAGGTGCTCGGTGCGGTGCGGCTGCCGAAGGACCTGGGCCGCGACACCGTGCGCGGGCAGTACGCGGCCGGCTGGCAGGGCGGCGCGAAGGCGGTCGGCTACCTGGAGGAGGACGGCATCGACGCCTCCTCCACGACCGACACCTACGCGGCGATCAAGCTGGGCATCGACAACCGCCGCTGGGCGGGCGTCCCCTTCTACCTGCGCACCGGCAAGCGGCTGGGCCGCCGGGTCACGGAGATCGCGGTGGTCTTCCAGCGCGCCCCGCACTCCCCCTTCGACACGACGGCCACCGAGGAGCTGGGCTCCAACGCGATCGTCATCCGGGTGCAGCCCGACGAGGGCGTCACGGTGCGCTTCGGCTCGAAGGTGCCGGGCACGTCGATGGAGATCCGGGACGTGTCGATGGACTTCGCCTACGGCGAGTCGTTCACCGAGTCCAGCCCGGAGGCGTACGAACGGCTCATCCTCGACGTGCTGCTCGGCGACTCCAACCTCTTCCCGCGCACGGAGGAGGTCGAGCTGTCCTGGAAGATCCTCGACCCGATCGAGGAGTACTGGGACGCCCACGGCCGGCCGGCGCAGTACCCGGCCGGTACGTGGGGGCCGGTGGAGGCGGACGAAATGCTCGAGCGAGACGGACGGAGCTGGCGCCGGCCATGAAGATAGACCTCACGGACACCACGGCCAGCAAGATCAACAAGGCGCTGGTGAAGGGCCGCCGGGCGATCGGCACCCCGGCCGTCGGCATGGTCCTCACCCTGGTCATCGTGACGGACGAGGAGAACGCCTACGACGCGCTGAAGGCGGCGAGCGACGCCTCCCACGAGCACCCCTCGCGGATGCTCGTCGTCATCCGGCGCGTCTCGCGGTCGCCGCGCGACCGCACCCAGTCCCGGCTGGACGCCGAGGTGCGGGTGGGAGCGGACGCCGGCACCGGCGAGACGGTGGTGCTCCGGCTGCACGGCGAGGTCGTCGACCACGCCCAGTCGGTGGTCCTGCCGCTGCTCCTGCCGGACGCCCCGGTGGTGGTGTGGTGGCCGGTCAACGCCCCGCTCGACCCGGCCGGGGACCCACTGGGCGCGCTGGCCCAGCGCCGGGTGACCGACACCTACGCCTGCGAGCAGCCGGTGCGGGAGCTCACCGCCCGCGCCGCCGCCTACACCCCGGGCGACACGGACCTGTCGTGGACCCGCATCACGCCGTGGCGCTCGATGCTGGCCGCGGCGCTGGACCAGGTGACCTGCAAGGTGCAGAGCGTGGAGGTGGAGGGCGAGGAGTTCAACCCGAGCTGCGAGCTGCTGGCCATGTGGCTCGCGGACCGGCTGGACGTCCCCGTGCGGCGCTCGCTGTCGAGCGGGCCGGGCCTCACCGCCGTCCGCATGGAGACCGACTGCGGGCCGGTGGTGCTGGACCGGCCCGACGGTTCGCTGGCGACGCTGTCCATCCAGGGTCAGCCCAAGCGTGCGGTGGCGCTCAAGCGCCGCGACACGGCCGAGCTGATCGCGGAGGAGCTGCGCCGCCTGGACCCGGACGACACGTACGCGTCGGCGCTGCGGTACGGCGTCGAGCGGCTGAGGACGGGCGGCCGGGCACCGGCCGGGGCGGCCCCGACGGCCGCGGCCGGTGACGGGCCCGCCAAAGGAGGCGCCCGGGCCGAGGCGGTCCCCGCCCCCGTCGGGTCGGCTGCGAAAGCACCCGCGGCCCAAGCGACCGAGGAGGCACCGGTGAAGAAGGCGGGAGCGACATGAGTACGGCACCCCAGCTGGTCGTGCACCGCGACACGGAGCTGATGGCGCAGGCCGCGGCGGCCCGGCTGATCACCCGGATCGTGGACGCGCAGTCCTCGCGGGGTTCGGCGTCGGTCGTGCTGACCGGTGGCCGCAACGGCAACGGCCTGCTGGCCGCGCTGGCGGCGGCCCCCGCGCGGGACGCGGTGGACTGGGGCCGGATCGATCTGTGGTGGGGCGACGAGCGGTTCCTGCCCGAGGGCGACCCGGACCGCAATGTCACCCAGGCGCGCAAGGCGCTCCTCGACGCGGTGCCGGTGGACCCGGAGCGGGTGCACGCCATGCCCGCCTCGGACGGCCCGCACGGCGCCGACGTGGACGCGGCGGCCGCCGCGTACGCGGAGGAGCTGGCCCGGGCCGCGGGCCCCGAGGACCACGGACCGGTCCCGGAGTTCGACGTCCTGATGCTGGGCGTGGGGCCGGACACGCATGTGGCGTCCCTGTTCCCGGAGCTGCCCGCGGTCCGCGAGACGGAGCGCACGGTGGTGGGGGTGCACGGCGCGCCGAAGCCCCCGCCGACCCGGGTGTCGCTGACCCTGCCGGCGATCCGGGCGGCCCGCGAGGTGTGGCTGCTGGCCGCCGGTGAGGACAAGGCGGAGGCCGCGGCCATCGCCCTGTCGGGCGCGGGCGAGATCCAGGCACCGGCGGCGGGCGCCCGCGGCCGGGCCCGCACCCTGTGGCTGCTGGACGCGGCGGCGGCGTCGCAGCTGCCGCGGTCGCTGTACCCGCCGGCGTCGCCGTAGGCGGCCCGCCGGGCGTACGCAGCGGCGAAGGGGCGGTGAGGGTGTCTCCCTCACCGCCCCTTCGCCGTCGGGCTACTTCACGGACCCCGCCATGACGCCCTGCACGAAGTGCCGCTGGAACGCGAAGAACACGGCCACCGGCACGACCAGGGACAGGAACGCCCCCGGCGCGAGCACGTCGATGTTGCTGCCGAACTGGCGGATCTGCGACTGCAGTTCCACCGTCAGGGGCTGCGAGGAGCTGTCCGCGAACAGCAGCGCCACCAGCATGTCGTTCCACACCCACAGGAACTGGAAGATGGCCAGGCTGGCGATGGCCGGGCGGCCCACCGGCAGCACCAGGCGGGTGAAGATCCGCCATTCGGTGCCGCCGTCCATGCGGGCGGCCTCCAGCATCTCCTTCGGCATCTCCGCGAAGTAGTTGCGCAGCAGGAACACGGCGAACGGCAGCCCGTACGCCACGTGGAACAGCACGACACCGGGGATGGTGCCGAACAGCCCCAGCTGGCCGAAGAGTTTGGCGACCGGCAGCAGACCGATCTGCACCGGGACGACCAGCAGGGCGACCACGAGCAGGAAGACGGGCTCGCGGCCGGGGAAGTCCAGCCAGGCGAAGGCGTAGCCGGCGAGCGCGGCGACCACCACGACGAGCACGGTGGTCGGCACCGAGATCAGCACGGTGTTCCAGAACGCCTGGGTCATGCCCGAGTTCTTCAGCAGCGCCGTGTAGTTGTCGAAGGACAACTGCCCCGGAGCGGTGAAGACGGTCCACCAGCCGCCCTTGGCGGTGTCCTCGGCGGACCGCATCGAGGACAGGAACAGCCCGGCCAGCGGGGTCATCCACACCAGGCCGATGACGACCAGGAAGGCCTGCACCACGGCGCTGCTCAGTCCGCGCCGGATCGCGTTCATCGCTGGCTCCTTCGGAAGCGTCGGACGTTGAAGACCATGGCGGGGATGACGAGCAGCAGCAGGAGCACGCCGAGAGCGCTGCCCAGCCCCTGGTCGTTGCCGCCGCCGAACGAGACCAGCCACATCTGGGTGGCCAGCACGGTCGCGTCCTCCTGCACCGGCCCCGGCGCGATGATGTAGACGAGGTCGAAGACCTTCATCACGTTGATCACCAGGGTGACGAACACGACGGTGAGCACGGGCCCCAGCAGCGGCACGGTGATCTTCCGGAAGATCTGCCACTCGTTGGCGCCGTCCATCCGGGCGGCCTCCAGGGCGTCCCGGGGCAGGGCGGCGAGGCCCGCGCCGATCAGCACCATGGCGAAGCCGGTCCAGATCCACAGGTAGGCGCCGATGATGGCCGGGGTGACGAGGGTGGGGCCCAGCCAGGAGATGCCCTCGTAGGGCGGTGCGAAGTTGTCGGCGGGCAGCTTCAGGGTGTAGCCGCCGCCTTCAAGGCCGGTGAACCGGAAGGATCCGTCGGCCGCGGTGGTGGTGCTCGCGACGGTCTTCCCGTCCCGGACCGCCTCGACCTTCATTCCGGGCAGTCCGCTCTCCCGGTCGTCGACGACTCCCGGTTCCCCTCCCCCGCCGGGCGTGAAGTCGAGGTAGACCACGCCGCGCACCTCGTCGGCGCCCGCCGTGCGGGCGGCCGCCTCGCGGGCGGGTTCGGCGTCGCCCGGCAGGTCCTTGGGGGCGACGCCGACCAGACCGAGGGCCGCCGTGCCGCCGGGCGAGACGTCGGCGCCGGTGGCGTACGAGCCGTCCGGCTGCCGGGTCAGGCCCTCGTCGTCGCGGGGGCGGGCGTCCGGGTAGGACGAGGTGCCCTTGAAGGCGTCGTGGACGCCGACGACGGCCGCGTTGAGGACGCCCTTGTCGGGGTCCTCGTCGTAGGCGAGCCGGAAGATGATGCCGGCCGCCAGGAAGGACACCGCCATCGGCATGAACAGCAACAGCTTGAAGGCGGTGGCCCAGCGGATCTTCTCCACCAGCACGGCCAGGATCAGGCCCAGGCCGGTGAGCAGGGTGGGGGCGACCACGACCCAGATGGCGGTGTTCCGCACGGCGGTGAGGGTGGTCGGGTCGCGGAACATCTCGGTGTAGTTGTCGACCCCCACGAACTGCGAGCCGGAGGCGTCGAACAGGCTCCGGCCGACGGAGAACAGCACGGGGTACACGACGAGCGCGCCCAGCAGGAGCAGTGCGGGCAGGACGAACAGCAGGGCGATGACCCGCCCCCGGCGGCGCGCGCGCCGGCTGCGCGCGCCGTCGGGATGCACGGGTGCCGGAGGCTTCGCCTCTTTCACCACGGTGGCGGTCACGGCGGTCAGTTCCCGTAGGCCTTGGCCGCGGCGGCCTCGAGCTCGGCGGCGGTCTTCGCCGGGTCGGCCGGGTCGCGCAGGAAGTCCTGCAGGATCTTCCACTCGCCGGCGCCCTTGGTGCCGCCGAAGGCGGCGGGGGCCTGGTCGGACATGTCGAAGCGGACCGAGTCGCCGGCGTTGATCAGGGACTCGGCGGTGGCGCGGGTGACGTCGTCGCCGTAGGAGGCGAGGTCCAGCTTCTTGTTCGGGGAGAGGAAGCCGCCGGCCTCGGCCCACACGGCCGCGGCCTCCGGGGTGGCGAGGTACTCCATGAGGGCCATGCCGGCCTCGGAGTTCTTGCCGTCCTTGAGCACGACGGCCGCGTCGCCGCCGCTGACCACGGGCGCCTTGCCGTCACCGACCGGCGGGAAGGGGAAGAAGTCGGCGTCGGTGCCGATGGTCCGGCCGAACTGGTCCTTGGCCACACCGGCGACGAAGTCACCCTCGTAGACCATGGCGGCCTCGGCCTTGGGGCCGAAGACCTTCTCCACGGAGCCGGGGAAGTCGGTGTTCAGGGCGCCCTTCTGGCCGCCGGCGATGAGCTGCTTGTCCTTGAACAGCTTGCCGAGGGTGGTGAGCGCGTCGACCACGGTGGGGTCGGTCCACTTGATCTCGTGGGCGGCGAGGGCGTCGTACTTCTCGGGCCCGGCCTGGGAGAGGTAGACGTTCTCGAACCAGTCGGTGAGCGTCCAGCCGTCCTGACCGGCGACGGAGAACGCGGCGAGACCGGAGTCGGAGATCGTCTTTCCGTTCTCCAGCATCTCGTCGAAGGTCTTGGGCTCCTTCACCCCGGCCTGTTCGAGGGCCTCGGGGCTGTACCAGACGGTGGACTTGTGGGCGGCCTTGAAGTAGAGGCCGTACAGGGTGTCGTCGACGGTGCCGTAGTCGCGCCACACCTGGGCGAAGTTGTCCTTCACCGTCGACTGGACGTCCTTGTCCAGCGGCTTGAGCCAGCCCTTCTCGGCGAACTGCTTGAGCACGCCGACCTGGGGGACCATCACGACGTCGGGGGCGTTGCCGCCCTCGATCTTGCTGCCGACGACGGTGGAGACGTTGTCGCCGGTGGACACGAACTGCGTCTTGGCGCCGGTCTTCTCGGTGAAGGCGTCCAGCACCTTCTGGAAGTTCTGCTGCTCGCTGCCGGACCAGACACCGGCGACGGTGACGGTCTGGCCGTCGAGCGACTTGTCGCCGCCGCCGGCCGAGACCGGGTCGCCGCCGCCGCAGGCGGTGGCGCCGAGGGCGAGGACGAGGGCGGTGCATCCGGTGATCAGGGTGGTGCGTCGTCGCATCATCGTTGATGTCCCTTCGGGATACATGGAGAGGGGAGAACGGCAGGTGTGGGGGTTCAGGTGCCGGTGATCCACCAGGCGGCGGTGGAGCCGGGCAGCACCCCGGGCGGGCAGGGGCCGCTGGCGAGCAGCGGGACGCCGTCCACCGGGGCGGGTACGGGGGCGGTGCCGAAGTTGACGGCGCAGACCAGGTCGTCGCCGCGGACGAAGGCGAGGACGCCGGGCTGGGTGTCCAGCCAGCGCAGCGGGCCGTCGCCCAGCTGGTCGAGGGCGGCGCGCAGCTGCAGGCCGTCGCGGTAGAGGTGCCAGAAGGAGCGGGTGTCGGCGAGGGCGCGGTCGGTGGCGTACTCGGCGAACCACTCCGGCTGCGGCAGCCAGGGCCGGGCGGCCTCGGTGCCGGAGGTGAAGCCGAACGGGGACGCCTGGCCGGACCAGGGCAGCGGGACGCGGCAGCCGTCGCGGATCCGGGCCCGGCTGCCGGTGCGGCGGAAGATCGGGTCGGTGAGCACGTCGTCAGGCAGGTCGACGACCTCGGGCAGGCCCAGTTCCTCGCCCTGGTAGATGTAGGCGGCGCCGGGCAGCGCCAGCATCAGCAGCGCGGCGGCCCGGGCGCGGGCGGGGCCGAGGCCGCTGCTCTCGGGGGTGGGCTCGCCGTAGCGGGTGACGGTGCGGACCTGGTCGTGGTTGTTGAGGACCCAGGTGACCGTCGAGCCGGTGCCGGCGATGTCCTGCATGGCCTCGGATATGACCTTGCGGAAGGCGTCGGCGTCCCAGGGGGCGCCCAGCAGGTCGAAGAAGAACGCCTGGTGCAGTTCGTCGGGGCGGACGTACTTGGCGTGCTCGCGGGCGGACGGCACGGAGACCTCGCCGACCAGGAGGCGTTCGCGGCCGTCGCGGGCGGTGTACTCCTCGCACACCGCGCGCCAGTGCCGCCACACGTCGTGGACCTCGGGCTGGTTCCAGGCGAGCGGGTTGACCGAGTCGCGGGTGCGGGCGTCGGCCTCCGGGTCCGGGGAGTCGGGCAGCTCGGGGTGCTTGAAGAGGCCGGCGGCGACGTCGATGCGGAAGCCGTCGACGCCCCGGTCGAGCCAGAACCGCAGGGTGCGGTCGAACTCGGCGGCGACCTCGGGGTCGCGCCAGTTCCAGTCCGGCTGCTCGGGCGTGAACATGTGCAGGTACCACTGGCCGGGCCGGCCGTCCGGCTCGGTGACGCGGGTCCAGGCGGGGCCGCCGAACATGGCGTGCCAGTTGTTGGGCGGCTCGTCGCCGTCCGGGCCGCGGCCGTCGGCGAAGTGGAAGCGGGCGCGCTCCGGGCTGCCGGGGGCCGCGGCGAGCGCCTGCCGGAACCACGGGTGCTCGCTGGAGCAGTGGTTCGGGACGATGTCCAGCAGCACCTTGATGCCCAGCCGCCGGGCGGTGTCGACCAGCCGGTCGAATTCGTCGAGGTCGCCGAAGACCGGGTCGACGCCGCAGTAGTCGGCGACGTCGTAGCCGTGGTCGTGCTGCGGTGAGGGGTAGAACGGGCTGAGCCAGATCCCGTCCACGCCGAGCTTCTTCAGGTACGGAAGTCCCGTCCTGACGCCGGCGAGATCGCCGATGCCGTCACCGGTGCTGTCCAGGAAGCTCCGGACGTACACCTGATAGATCACCGCGTCACGCCACCAGTGGTGCCTGTTCACCCCATTGACCTGTCTGTGAGGAGCGCTGTTCGTTATGCATGCATGTTAGGTAGGCGCGTCCCGAGGGTGTCAATGAACGTACGCACACCACGGGGAAGTTGGGCTGCGTAATTAGGGGCGAATATGAACCTTTCGGACACAGTTGAGATGTCCGCGTTACTTAACAAGTAACTAGAAGAGTCCGGCAGGGGTCTCGCAGCTAGCGGGAGGAGACGGCGGCCAGCTCGGTCGCCAGCCGGCGCACCGCGGCCTCGGGCGTCTGCCGCCCGGTCATCGCGTCGTGCACGACCGCCTGCACCACCAGGCTCACCTGGTCGTAGTGCGGGCTCTTGGGACGCGGCTCGGCGGCGAGCACGCTCTCCCGCAGGGTCGGCAGGTACGGGAACCGCCGGACCAGGTCCGGATCGTCGTACAGGTCCGCCCGCACCGGCGGCAGGGCACCCCGGGTCAGGACCTGGCGCTGCACGCGCTCACTGGTCAGGTACGCGATCAGGCGGGCGGCGGAGTCGGGGTGCCGGGCCTGGCTGCTGACGGCCAGGTTCGAGCCGCCCAGGACACTGGTCCCCGGCCCGTCCGCCCCCGGCAGCGGCACCGCGCCGACCTTGCCGGCGACCTTCGACTCCGGGGCGGAGGCGGCGACGTAGGCGTAGGGCCAGTTCCGCAGGAAGAGCAGCCGGCCGTTCTGGAACGCCTGCTTGGACTCCTCCTCCTTGTACGCCAGCGCGGCCTCGGGGATCCAGCCCTCGCGGACGCCCCGGGCGAGGAAGCCGATGCCCTCGCGGGCGGCGCGGGAGTTCACCGTGACCCGCTCGCCCTCGTCGCCCAGGATGGTGCCGCCCGCCGAGTAGACGGCCTCGGCCGCGTTGACGGTCAGGCCCTCGTAGGGCAGGAACTGGCCCGCGTAGCCGTCCAGTCCGTACTTCGGCGCCAGCGTCCGCGCGGCCCGCTCCAGGTCCGCCCAGGTGCGCGGCGGCGGGACGCCCTCGGCGGCGAGGACGTCCTTGCGGTAGAGCAGCAGTCCGGCGTTGGTGACGTAGGGCACCGCGTAGAGCCGGTCGTCGTAGGTCGCGGTGTCGACGACCCGGGGCAGGAAGGTGTCCAGCGGGAAGCTGTCCGGCGGCAGCGGACGGATCCAGCCCGCCGCGGCGAACTCCGAGGTCCAGCTGACGTCGATGTTCAGGACGTCGAACCGGCCGCGTTCCCCGGCCCGCAGGTCGGTGATCATCTGGGCGCGCGTCTCGTCGGCCGAGTCGGGCAGTTCGACGAGGGTGACGCGCTCGCCGGGATGGCTGCGGTTCCAGCCCTGGAGCAGGGGGCCGAGATAGCCGGTGAGGTCCCCGGCCGTGGCCAGGGTGAGCGGGCCGCGCCCGCCGGAGGAGCCCTCGTCGGCCTGTGCTCCGGAGGCCACATAGCCGGTGAGGACGACGACCAGGACGAGGAGGCCCCTACCCGCGGCATGGATCCACCGCATAGGTTCCTCCCTGTACACCGGCACCCGGGCACCCTCGTCCGGGAGTCAGAGGCCATGTATACCGGTTAGGTATGCGCGATACTAGGGCCTGCGGCACATTACCCACACGCGAGGAGGAGAGCACGAGTGCGGCTGCCCCTCCTGGCGCTGCTCGCGCGCGGCCCGGCGCACGGATACGAGCTCAAGCAGGACCTTGAGCAACTGCTGGGCTCCGCGTACCCTCAGCCGAACGTCGGCCAGATATACGTCACGCTCGGCCGCCTCGAGAAGTCGGGGCTGATCGAGGGCGAGGACGTGGAGCAGTCGAGCCGGCCCAACAAGAAGGTCTACCACCTCACCGACGCCGGGCGGGAGGCACTGGACGCCTGGTTCGAGGACACGGCCGACGAGCCGCGGGTGCGGGACGAGTTCTTCATGAAGCTGGCCCTCGCCCCCCAGTCCGGTGCCACGGACCAGATCACCCTGATCAACAAGCAGCGGCGGCAGTACCTCAACACCATGCGGGAGCTGTCGCGACTGGCCGCCGCCGAGGACCGGGACAACCGCATCGCCCACCTCCTCATCGAAGGTGCGATGCTGCACCTGCAGGCCGACCTCGACTGGCTCGAGCGGTGCCAGGAAGAGCTGGAGGAGCTGGAGTGAGCGAGACCACCACCGCTCCCGTGCTGCGCGCCGAGCGCCTGGTCAAGACGCACCACGGCGAGGGCGCCCCCGCGCACGCCGTGCGCGGTGTGGACCTGTCCGTGGACCGCGGCGAGTTCGTCGCGGTCACCGGCCCGTCCGGCGCGGGCAAGCCGACGCTGCTGCACCTGCTCGGCGGGCTCCAGCACCCCGACGAGGGCAGCATCTGGCTGGACGGCGAGTGCACCGACGGCTACAGCGAGGCCCGCTGGGCCGTCGAGCGCCGCAAGCGCATCGGCATCGTCTTCCAGTTCTTCAACCTGGTCTCCGACCTGTCCGTGGCCGACAACGTGGAGCTGCCCGCCCTGCTCGCCGGGGTGCCGCCCCGCAAGGCCCGCGAGGAGCGCGAGGCGCTGCTCGCGGAGCTGGGCCTGACGGGCAAGGAGCGGAGCATGCCGGGCGAGCTGTCCGGCGGTGAGCAGCAGCGGGTCGCCCTCGCCCGGGCCCTGGTCAACCACCCGCCGCTGCTGCTGGCCGACGAGCCCGCGGGCAGCCTGGACAGCAAGGGCACCCGCGAGGTGATGCGGCTGCTGTCCCGCTTCCACCAGCGCGGCCAGACCATCGTCATGGTCACCCACGACGCCCGGCTCGCCAGCGCCGCGGACCGGGTGATCAGCTTCTTCGACGGCCGGATCGCCGACGACGCCCGCCTCGACGGCGGGCCGGCGCCGCGCGGCAAGGGCATCTCCGGCGTGCTGGAGCTCAAGGACTGACATGCAGGTGTCCGACCGCTGCGTGCCGAGGGGGTGAGACCCGTGCGAGCCACCCTGCGCTGGGCGCACTCCGATCTGCGCACGCACCGCGGCGAGGCGCTGTTCCTGGTCCTCGCCACCGCGGGCATCGTCGCGTCGCTGCTGCTGGCCACCGCCCTGTTCGGCTACGCCACCAACCCGTGGCAGCGCGTCTTCACCCAGGCGAACGGCGCGCACGTGACCCTGCACACCACCGCCGCGGCGAACGCGGGCGAGCTGGCCGGGCTGGACGGCGTGCGGTCCGTCTCCGGTCCCTACCCGACCGAGGATCTGACGCTCGCCTCGCGCGGCAGCCGGGCCTCGGTGGAGCTGCGCGGCACCGCCGAGCGGCCCGGCACCGGCCGCCCGCTGATCGTCTCCGGGCACTGGCTGGACCCGGCCGCACCGGACGGCGTGGTCCTGGAGAGCCGTCTCGCCCGGGCCCTGCTCACCGCGCCCGGGGAGACCCTGACCGTGCCCGGCACGGGACGCACGCTGACCGTGGTGGGCATCGCCGACAGCGCCGAGCCGCGCTACCGGCCGGGTGAGCAGCGCGGCCTGGTCTGGGCCCTGCCGTCCGCCCTGGCCGACCCGGGCGGGCAGGTGATCGGGCTGCGGCTGGCCGACCCCGGCGACACCGGGTACGCGGTGCAGCGGGCGGTGACCGTGCTCGGGGCCGGGGCGATCGGCGAGGTGTCCACCTGGCAGCAGGCGCGCGCCGAGGCGCAGGGCGACAACCGGCTGCTGGGCCAGGTGCTCGGCCTGTTCGGGCTGGGCGCGCTGGTCGCCGCCGGGTTCGCCGTGCACGGCGCCATCGGCACCCGGATCCGGGGCCACCTGCGGGACATCTCCGTGCTGAAGGCCATCGGTTTCACGCCCGGCCAGGTCGTCCGGGTCTTCCTCGTCCAGCACCTGCTCTACGCCCTGCTGGGCGCCGTCGCCGCCGCCGTGCTCATCGGCACGCTGGGCAGTGCGGTGCCGGGCCGCCTCGGGGACGCGCTCGCCGTCTGGCAGGGGCTGCCCGGGCACACCGTCGCCCTGTTCGCCGTCCCGGCCGGAGCGGTGCTGTTCATCGGCGCGACCACCGGGCTCGCCGCCTGGCGGGCCGGACGGGTGCCGCCGGTGCCGGTGCCGCGG
>NZ_JAAGMD010000656.1 GCF_010548465.1 Streptomyces sp. SID14436
CAGCGGCGCGAAGCGCCGGCCGCGCACCGGGCGGCGGGCGCTGCGGGACGCGGCGGCGGCCCCCACCAGGTGGGCCAGTCCGAGCACCAGCGCCAGCGCGAGCCCGGTCTGGAACTTGTAGATGTTGCGGAACGGCGAGAGCCAGCCGTCCAGCCAGTCCTGCACCACGCCGTGGAAGGGCGCGCCGGACGCGCCGCCGTACCCGGCGATCAGCACCAGCGCCGTCACCAGCACGGTCAGCACCAGCCAGCGCCGCTCGGGCACGTCCCGCCGGGCCAGGCCCGCCAGGCCCAGTCCGGCGGCGAGCGCGGAACACACGATGACGAGCACCGAGGAGGCCACGGTCCAGCCGGCCGGCAGCCACGCCTCACCGAAGTGCAGGTAGGCGACCCAGTTGCCGCCGCCGCGCAGCGCCTCCGTCGCCGACATGGTGTCGGTGGTGGTGCGCGCGGTCTCGATGAAGGGCAGGAAGTTCTCGCCGTAGACGCCGAGCAGCAGCAGCGGGATCCACCACCACGCCGTCGCCACGATCATCGCGGGCGTCCACCAGGCGATCAGCTTGCGCCGGCGGGGCCCCGCCGGGCGGGACAGCAGGTACAGGCCCACCGGCAGCAGCGAGGCCAGCGTGGAGGCCGCGTTGACCCCGCCCATGAACGGCACGACCAGCGCCGAGCGCAGCGCCGCCACCCTCGCCGTGTACCGCTCGTCGGCCAGCGGCAGCAGCACCCACGGCAGGAACGCGCCGGGCAGCGCGGCGGCCGACGTGGAGCCGATGACGGCGGTGAACACCGGCCACGTCGCGTAGGCGGTGGCCGCCAGCAGCCGGGAGGCGCCGCTGCCCACGCGGAGCCGTTCCGCCAGGCGCAGGGCGCCCCAGAAGGCGACCGCGACGATCAGCGACATCCACAGCCGCTCCGCCAGCCACACCGGCAGGTTCACCAGGTCGGCCAGCCAGTGGAACGGCAGCATCGGCCAGGCGTAGCCGATGTACTGGTCCTGGATGCCGCCGAACGAGTTCTGGCCGTGCCACAGCTGGCCCAGGTCGGAGAAGAACCGCCGCGGGGCGACCGTGACGCCCAGCTTGGTGTCGAAGGTCTGCCGGCCGGGCTGCACCGCCAGGAGGAGGACGAACACCACCGCCCAGAAGCCCAGCAGCCAGCGGCGCGACCGCGGGCCCTCGGGAGGGCCCGCGGTGGCCGCGCGCGTCGGGACGGCTGCCGGAGGGGGAGCCTGGACCGTGGTCGTCATTCGGGACACCGCCGGAGGATGAGAAGGAGGTTCCAGGTAGCGAACTCGCGCAGTCCGGGCACGGTGACCACGGCCCGGGTGAGGAACGGCCAGTAGCGGGACCGCGCCGCGACGAGCGTGACGTCGTCGCGGGCGCGCACCAGCCGCAGGGTGGTGCCGATGTGCACGCGGAACAGGTTCTCGCCGAGCCGGTGCTTGGCGTCCCTGCCGGTGCGGCGCTCGTAGCGGGCGCGGGCCCGTTCGGCGCCGAGGTAGTGCCAGGGGGCCCACTCGTGGCCGCCCCACGGCGACAGCCAGTTGGTGAAGGAGACGTAGATCAGCCCGCCGGGCCGGGTGACCCGGACCAGTTCGCTGAGGAAGGTCTGCGGATCGGCCACGTGCTCCAGCACGTTGGAGGAGAAGGTGACGTCCGCGGCGCCCTCGCACAACGGCAGCAGGTAGCCGTCGGCGATCACGGTCCCCTCGGGCGGCTTCTCCGCCAGCTCCCGCGCGTCGGGCTCGAAGAGGTAGGCGTGAGCGCCCCGGGCGCGGAACTCCTGGGTGAAGTGTCCGCTGCCGCCGCCGACGTCCACCACGACCCGGCCCGCCACCGGGCCGTCGTACGCCTCGACCTGGTCGGCCGCGTCCCGGGCGAGCAGGGCGTAGCAGGCGTCGGGATCGTCCTGCTCGCGCAGGAAGGCGCGGAAGAGGGCGAGGGAGCGGCGTATCGAGGGGTCCTTCGGCCCTCTGTCACTCATGGCTGCCAGCTCCGCACCGCCTCGGTGGCGACCGCGCGGAACTGCCGGACCGTGCGGTCCCAGCGGAACCGGGCGGCGTGGTCCCGGGCCGCCTCGCCCATGCGTTCCCGGCGGGCCCCGGACAGCGCCAGGGTGCACCAGGCGGCCGCGAACGAGGACTCGCCGCAGGCCAGGACGCCGGTCTCGCCGTCCACCACGGAGTCCCGCAGGCCGGGCACGTCGAAGGCGACGGCCGGGGTGCGGCGGGCGGCGGCCTCGGTGACCACCAGGCCCCACCCCTCCACGGCGGACGGGTGCAGCAGCAGCCAGGCCGCGCACAGCAGCCGGTGCTTCTCCGCCTCCGAGACGTGCCCGGTGAACTCGACGCCCGGTCCGGCCAGACGCTCCAGGCGTTCCCGCTCCGGTCCGTCGCCGACGATCACCAGCCGGCCGCCGGTGACCGGGCGGACCCGTTCCCACAGCCGCAGCAGCAGGTCGATGCGCTTGTACTCGACCAGCCGGCCCACCGCCACGAACAGCGGCTCGGCGGAGCGCGCCGTCCGCGGACCGGGCTCCTCCACACCGTTGTGGACGACCCGGATGCGCTCGCGCCGCACCCCGATCCCGCGCAGGGCCTGCGCGGTCGACGGGGAGACGGCGACCAGCAGGCCGCGCTGCCGCGCTCCGGTGAGCGCCCAGTGCTCCAGGCGCCGGCCGAGGCGGGCGGCCGGGGCCAGCGGGCCGCCGAAGCGCATCGCCCACAGGTCGGTGTGCACGTGGTTGACCAGGCACAGGGTGGGTCCGCGGTGCCACAGCGGGGCCAGGTAGGGCATGCCGTTGCACACCTCGACGAGCAGGTCGCAGTCGCCGACCTGGCGGGTGAAGGCGGAACGGGCGCGCAGGTAGTGGCCGTAGGCGCCGCCGGCGGACACCACGCGGTAGTCGCGGAAGGAGGCGGGCCCCCCGCACAGCAGGGTGACCTGGTGGCCGAGCCGGGTCAGGCCGTCGGCCAGGCGGTCCACCAGCAGTTCGGAGCCGCCGGCGGAGGGGTTGGCCAGGTCGCGGTGGGCGAGGAAGACGATCCGGCGGGGCTGTGGGGGGAGCGCCGGAGGGTGCGGTACCGCGCCGAGGGGTGCGGTGCGCGCGGGGTCCGCCGGCCCGGCCGGGGCCGGGAGCGGGGGGTGGGACGGCACGTGCTGGGGCATCGGTGCTCCAACTCGTCTCGGGGTGCGGAACTCTGCGTGGGGAACGCGGGACGCGGTGCGAGGGGGTGGAACGCGGCGAGCCGCGCCAGGGGTGGGGTGGGTGAGGTCGGCGGCGCGGGCGGTGCGGTCGGTGAGGGGCGGGATCCGGTCCGGAGAGGTCCCGTGAGGGCTCTGACCGGACCGGCCGGTCCGGGGGTGTGGGCGTGCAGTGCTTGGGTGGAGTTGGACAGTTTTCGCCCAGTCGTCCGCCAGGTCTACTCACCGATGTGACAATTTCCGGCTTTGTTGAAGCTGACGCCATGTCATTTTGTGAGCACCGGCTGGGGCGAACCGGTCGTACCGGTCGAATCGGGCCGGTCCTCTTCCTTTCGCCCACGGGCGACCAGGAGCCCGCCGGCGAGCGCCGCCACCGAACCGGCCACCACCGCGACGACCGGCAGCGTCTCGCCCACCATCCGCAACCGGCCGCTGTCCTGCTCGGCCTGCCGCACCGCCTCGCGCTGCGTGGCGGTGGTGAAGGAGATCTTCTCGGCGTCCAGCAGCACCGCCGCGTCCTTGTCCGCGCCCGGCGCCCGCAGGGTGCGCTTCGGCCCGGTCTGCGCGTAGATCACCCGGCCGGTGCGCTGGTCGACGACCAGCTCCACACCGTGGTTGGCGTACCACTCCTCGGCCAGCACCTGCGGCCGGCCCGGCTGGTCGACGATGCTGCCCGGCACCAGGCGCGTGCCGGCCTTCGTCGGCGGCACCGAACCGGTGAACCGGTAGCCGGTGTAACCCTGCACCTTCTTCGTGCCCCGGTACTTCAGCACGACGGTGTCCCCGAGCGTGTTGTCCCACCACTGGTAGGAGCGTTTCTGCACGTCGAAGGGGAACTTAAGGTACGCCTCGCCCTCGATGCGGGGCGTCTCGCCGCAGCAGTGCACCGGCTTCGTCGTCCGGCGGTCCAGCACCCAGCGGTGCGGGTTGAAGTCCAGCGCGTCGTGCGGGTCCGCGGCGGGCAGCGACTCGTCCGTGTCGACCGTGGTGATCACGTCCCACACGGCGTTTCCGCTGCGCTCGCTCGCCTCGACGTTGCCGCGCACCCGCTGGGTGACGGTGATCCGCTGGTCCGGCACGGTCTCGATCTTCCCGGTGTCGAACACGCTGCCCCGGCCGGTGTAGACCGCGGTGGTGTCGATGTCGACCGGGTTGACCGCGGCACGGGGCTTCACGTACCAGGCCAGCAAGGGGGCCAGCACCAGCAGGAACGTGCCGAGACCCAGCAGGATCAGGGAAAACGGGGAAGCTGTACGGCGCATCCGGGCACTCCAGGGGCTTGGGACGGTGCGACGCCGACGGGCGGCACCGTGGGCATGAGCGCATGCGAGAGGGCTGGTCCACCCGACACCCCTTATGGGCCGGGAACGGTATGCGCCCCTTGACGGAGTGTCAATGTCACGTCGACACTGGAGCCGGGACGGGCGGGGTGGCCGGTCGGTTGCGGGGGTGGGGAACCTCCGACAGAGAGGCTGACCCAGCGATGCCCAGACTGTTCGCCGCCGCGCTGACCGTCGCGCTCGGCGCGGCCCTGGCCGTGGCCGCCGCGTTCGGCGTGGTCGCACTGCTCGAAGCGGTGCCCGACCAGCCCAACACCCCGATGATCACCTATGAGCAGGCCGGGCAGGGGAGCTGAGCCGTGACGGCCCCCTCCGGCCCGGTCAGGACGGTCACCTCCCGTTCCGCCTGGCACGACGTACCGCGCTACCAGGTGCGCCGGTTCGCCGAGATCGCCATGGCCGAGGCACCCTCGCTCGCCGAGGAGATCATGAACGAGATCCGGCGCGAGTACCCGCACCTGCCCGTGGTCCTCGACGACTCCGGCGAGCCCATGGCCCTGATCGGCATCCGGCGCGCCATCGAGGTGTTCGTCGGCCACCTGGAGCACGCGGACTACTCGGCCGGCCGGCCGACCGTACCGCCCGGCGTCTTCCAGGAGTTCGGCCGCGGAGAGGGCCTGCACGGCCGGACCCTGGACTCCCTCCAGGCCATCTACCGGCTGGGGGTCCGGCTCGCCTGGCGCCGGTTCGCCGAGATCGGCCAGCGCGTCGACATCCCGCCGCCCGCGATGTACGAACTCGTCGACGCGGGCTACGAGTACCTCGACGGCCTCGTGGACCAGTCCGTGCGCGGCTACGCCGAGGCCGCCGCCCGCCGGGCCGGTGAACGCCTGCGGCTGCAACGGCGGCTGCTGGAACTGCTGCTCGCCGAGCACCACCGGGGCGACCCGGCCGAGGCGCTCGGCGAACGCGCCGCCCGGATCGGCTGGCCGCTGCCGGAGAAGGTCGCGGTCGGCGTCCTGCTGCGCCCCGCGCGCGAGGCGGTGGCGCCCGCGGTCGGGCAGGGCGTCCTGCTCGACATGGAGTACGAACAGCCCCGCATGGTCGTCCCCGACCCCGACGCCGCCGGACGCCCCGAACTGCTGCACCGCGCCCTGGCCGGCTGGTCCGGCGCGATCGGCCCGCCGGTGCCGGTCGCCGACGCGGCCAAGTCGCTGCGCTGGGCGGAGGCCGCGGTGCGCCTGATGGAACGCCGGCTGCTGCCCGCCGGGGAGGTGCTGCACTGCACCGAGCACACCGAGGCCCTGGTGCTGCTCCAGCCCGAGGAGCTGATCGACGACCTGGCGCAGCGGTGCCTGGCCCCGCTGACCCACTGCGGCCCCACCCACGGGCGCCGCCTGGCGGAGACGCTGCTGGCCTGGCTGGAGACCCGGGGCGGGGCGCCCGAGGTGGCCGCGCGGCTCGGCGTCCACCCGCAGACCGTCCGCTACCGGCTGCGGCAGATCCGGGAGCTGTGGGGCGACGAGATAGACGACCCGGACCGCCGCTTCGAGCTGGAACTCGTCCTGCGCGCCCAGCGGTTGCGGGGCGAACTGGGGGACCCCCGCGTGCGCCGCTGACCACCGCCGCGTGCTCCCGGGGCCGTACGCGCGGCCGCGCACGGCCCCGCCCGGCCGCGACGTCCGCCGCTCCCGCCTGCCGTCCGGCACACCGGTCCCATTGCCCGTGCTCGTGCGGATGGTTAGCCTGTGTTCGCCATTCCGATCGCCTGTTGAAATATCGAACGCACCGGGAACCGCCCCTCCGGCCACCCGACGTCTCGAACGGCAGCGGGCGCCTGAGACACACAGGGAGGGGGACCGGCCGTGGGACGCCTCGTACCAGCCGTGACCCGGGCTCTGGACATCCTCGAGCTCTTCCTCGACGGGGACGGGACGCTCTCCGCCCCCGACATCGTGCGCAAGCTGCAGCTGCCGCGCACCACCGTCCACGAGCTGGTCACCACGCTCGCCGCCCGCAAGTACCTGGTGCCCGTGGCCGGCGAGCCCGGCCGCTACCGGCTGGGGGTCCGCCCGTACCAGCTCGGCGCCCGCTACGCCGAACACCTCGACCTCGCCGCCGAGGGCCAGCAGGTGGCCCGCACGATCGCCGAGACCTGCGACGAGACCGTGCACGTGGCGATCCTGGAGGACACCGACGTCATCTACATCGCCAAGGTCGACTCCACGCACGCCGTGCGGATGGTGTCCGCGGCCGGCCGCAGACTGCCTGCGCACTGCACCTCCGTGGGCAAGATGCTGCTGGCCTCCCTGCCCGAGCAGGAACTCGCCGCGCGCCTGCCCGACGGCGCCGGGCTGACCGCGATGACCCCCAACAGCATCACCGACCCGGCCGTGCTGCGCGAGACCCTCGCCGGCATCCGGAGCCGGGGCGTCGCCGTGGAGAGCCGGGAGTCCAACCCCGACGTCAGCTGTGTGGCCGCGCCGGTGCGCGACCGCACCGGGCAGGTGGTCGCCGCACTGTCCATCTCCGTACCCATGATCCGCTGGAGCCGCGACCGGCAGGCCGAGCTGGAGCGCCTCGCCGTGAAGGGCGCCGCCGACCTGTCCGAACGGCTCGGCCACCGGAGCACGCCATGACCTCCCGTTCCCGCACCGCCCTGGAGGTCGCCGTCCGCGCGGAGGCCACCCTGGGCGAAGGACCCGTCTGGGACGCGGCCGCCGGCCGCCTGCGGTGGATCGACATCCTCGCCGCCCGCCTGCACACCTACGATCCGGCCACCGGCCGGCGCACCGTGCGCACCGTGGACCAGCACGTGGGCGCGGCCCGCCCCCGCGCGGGCGGCGGCCTCGTCCTCAACCTGCGCGACGGCATCGGCCTGCTCGACCCCGACGACACGTTCCGCTGGCTGCACCGCGAGCCCGTCCCCGGCCGCCGCGGCAACGACGCGGGCGTCGCCCCCGACGGCACGCTGTGGGCCGGCACCATGCGCTACGACGAGGCCGCCGGCGGCGGCACCCTCACCCGGTTCCTGCCCGACGGCACCGCCGAGACCGTGCTGGACGACGTGACGGTGAGCAACGGCACCGGCTGGAGCCCCGACGGCCGGCGCATGTACTACATCGACACCCCGACCCGCCGCGTCGACGTCTTCGACGTCGGCCCCGACGGGCGGGTCACCGGCCGCCGCCCCCTGGCCGTCGTCGAGGAGGGAGCGGGCTTCCCCGACGGCCTCACCGTCGACGCCGACGGCTGCGTCTGGGTCGCCCTGTGGGACGGCGCGGCGGTCCGCCGCTACACCCCCGACGGCACCCTGGACCGGGTGATCCCGCTCCCCGTCCCCCGGGTCACCGCCTGCGCCTTCGGCGGGCCCGGCCTGCGCGACCTGTACGTCACCACGGCCCGCGTGGGGCTGACGGCCCCGCACCCGCTGGCCGGTTCCCTGCTGGTCGTCCCCGAGGCCGGCCGGGGCCTGGTCCAGCCGGTGTTCGGCGGCTGAGCGACGGCGCCCGCCCGGGCGGGTCCCCGCTCACCGGCCGGTGCGGTCCAGCCGCCGCAGCAGCTCGCGTTCGGAACGGGTCAGCGGCGGCTCGGCCGACGGCGGCAGCGGGGAACCGGCCAGGACGGCCAGGACCGTGTCCGGGCGGAACATGCGGACCGCCGGGGTGCGCATGCTGGTGACGTCCCAGACCGCCCGGGCCGCCGGGTAGGAGCCGGTGGCCGCCCGCATCATGCGGCGCGCGTACGCCCCGACGACCCGGTCCGCCGTCCCCGGCCGGCCGCCCCGCACCCCCGGGTAGTGGACGTCCTGGCTGATGGCCGACGACCACGCGGCGTGCACCGCCCGGGCGGCGCCGCGCAGCACCCGCCGGC